>JBKJTX010000296.1:0-5419 GCA_046590315.1 Ramlibacter sp.
AAAGCCGGCAACCCCGACACCCAACCCGGCATCGACATCATCATCGGCCCGGTGCCGCCGCCGAGCATGGTGGTGACGCCGGCCGCGAGTGCTTCTTCGATCTGCTGCGGGCAGATGAAGTGGATGTGGCTGTCGATGCCGCCGGCGGTGACGATGTTGCCTTCGCAGGAAATGATCTCGGTACCCGGGCCGATGATGATGTCGATGCCGGGTTGGGTGTCGGGGTTGCCGGCTTTTCCGATTGCGACGATGCGGCCGCCCTTGATGCCGATGTCGGCCTTCACGATGCCCCAGTGGTCGACGATGAGCGCGTTGGTCATCACGAGGTCCATCGCCCCCTCAGCGCGTGTGCGCTGGCTCTGCGCCATGCCATCGCGAATCGTCTTGCCGCCGCCGAACTTCACTTCTTCGCCGTAGCCGCCGGCGCGCAGCGTGAAGTCGTCTTCGACTTCGATCGTGATCTCGGTGTCGGCCAGGCGCACGCGGTCACCGGTGGTGGGGACGAACATCTCGGCGTAGGCGCGTCTTCCAATAGTGGCCATGGCGTTAGAGTGTTCCTTGCACCAAGCCGCGGAAACCGTAGACCTTGCGGTCACCCGCGAGGTCCACCAGTTCCACCGTCCGTTGCTGCCCCGGCTCAAACCGCACAGCGGTGCCCGACGCGATATTGAGGCGCATGCCGCGCGCCGCTTCGCGGTCGAACTGCAAGGCGCCGTTGGTCTCTGCGAAGTGGTAGTGCGAGCCGACCTGGATCGGCCGGTCGGCGGTGTTGCTGACGACCACTGTCAACGTGCGTCGTCCGGAGTTGAGCGCGTGGTCGCCCGCGTCGATAAAGAGTTCGCCCGGGATCATGTTGTTCTAATTCCTGCGGGTAATTTCAGACGATGGGTTGATGCACGGTGACCAGTTTGGTGCCGTCCGGGAAGGTCGCTTCGACCTGAATATCCGGGATCATCTCCGCCACGCCTTCCATCACGTCCTCGCGCGTGAGAACGGCTCGCCCTTCGCTCATCAGCTGCGCCACGGTCTTGCCGTCACGCGCGCCTTCCATCACGGCTGCCGAAATTAGTGCCACGGCTTCCGGGTAATTCAGCTTGAGGCCGCGGCCCTTGCGCCGTTCGGAAAGCAAGGCTGCCGTGAACAGGAGCAGCTTGTCTTTTTCTCGGGGGGTGAGTTCCATGGGCGGGCCGGACGGTAGAGCGATCCATCTTAGTGCAAGCCCCGGCTGGGCATATACGCCATAAGGCGAACAGCGGCACGGAACATGCAATCTACGGGCTGTGAGCGAGATCATTCCCATCCTGCCGGTCGCTGTGGACGCCCCCCAACGGGTGGTGAAGGTGCGGCGCGACTACAACTCCTGGGTCGCCAGCGAGACGATGGAGGACTACGCCCTGCGCTACACCCCGCAGCGGTTTCGCAAATGGTCGATCTTTCGGGTGGCGAATACGGCGTTCGGCGCCGCCTCGTTCCTGATCCTGGAGGCGGTCGGCGCGACCCTGCTGGTCCAGTACGGCTTCGTCAATGCGTTCTGGGCGATTCTCGCCACCGGCCTCATCATCTTTCTCGCGGGCCTTCCCATCAGCATCTACGCCGCCCGCTACGGCGTGGACATGGATTTGCTCACCCGCGGCGCCGGCTTTGGCTACATCGGCTCCACCCTCACTTCGCTGATCTACGCCTCGTTCACCTTCATCTTCTTCGCGCTCGAGGCCGCGGTCATGGCGTACGCGCTGGAACTCGCGCTGGGCATTCCCCCGAGCTGGGGCTACCTCATTTGCGCGCTGGTGGTCATCCCGTTGGTGACGCACGGCGTGTCGGCGATCAGCCGCCTGCAGATGTGGACGCAGCCGCTGTGGCTGGTGATGTTGGTGGTGCCATTCGTCTATGTACTGCTGCGCGATCCTGGTGCGTTCGCCGGAGTGCTGCACTACGCCGGTGAAAAAGGTGCCAGCAAGGGGTTCGATCTGCACTTGTTTGGTGCCGCCCTCACCGTCGGCATCGCGCTCATCTCGCAGATGGGCGAGCAGGCCGACTACCTGCGCTTCATGCCCGCCAAGACGGCGGCCAATCGCCGTTCGTGGTGGTGGGGCGTGCTGGCGGGTGGTCCGGGATGGGTGATCCTGGGTGTGGCGAAGATGCTGGGCGGGGCGCTGCTCGCATACCTCGCCATCACGCACATGGTGCCGCCGGATCGCGCGGTCGACCCCAATCAGATGTATTTGGCCGCGTATGAATACGTGTTCCCGAACTACAGTTGGGCCGTTGCCGCGACGGCGCTCTTCGTCGTCATTTCGCAGCTGAAGATCAACGTCACGAATGCCTATGCGGGTTCGCTGGCCTGGTCAAACTTCTTTTCACGCGTGACGCACAGCCATCCCGGCCGCGTGGTTTGGGTGGTGTTCAACACATCGATCGCGTTCATGCTGATGGAGATGAATGTCTTCCAGGCACTGGGCGATGTGCTGGGCCTCTACTCCAACATCGCCATTGCATGGATCATGGCCGTGGTCGCCGACCTGGTGGTGAACAAGCCGCTGGGGCTCTCGCCGCCCGGCATCGAGTTCAAGCGCGCGCACCTGTACGACGTCAACCCCGTCGGCGTCGGCGCCATGGCGCTCGCGTCCGCGTTGTCCATTCCGGCGCACCTGGGGCTGTTTGGCCCGGGGCCGCAGGCGTTTTCCGCTGTGATCGCGTTGGGCGTCGCCTTCGCCGCAGCGCCTCTGATCGCGTGGTTGACGAAAGGCCGCTACTACATCGCTCGCGAATGTGGCCCCCACGCTCCGCACTTCGTGTCGTCGCTGCCCCCCGAGGGGGCTGTTCCGCCTTGGGGCGGCCCGGCGGCGGAACGCGTGTGGCAACTACAACGGTGTGTGATCTGCGAGCGCGAATACGAAGCGCCGGACATGGCGCATTGCCCGGCGTATCAAGGCCCCATCTGCTCCCTGTGCTGCACGCTCGACGCGCGCTGCGGTGATCTGTGCAAGCCGCACGCGAGCCTGTCCGCGCAGTGGTCCGCCACCTTGCGTTGGCTGCTGCCGCGGCGGGCGTGGCCTTACCTCGACACCGGTCTGGGGCACTTCCTGCTGCTGATGTTGATCGTGGTGCCGCTGTTGGCCACGGTGTTCGGGCTGCTGTACCACCAGGAGTTGCGCGCCGTCACCGAGGCGGTGGACCCGACGGCGCTCACCGATGCCACGCTGCGGTCCGGATTCCTCAAGGCCTACATGGCGCTGCTGGTGATCGCCGGCATCGTGGCCTGGTGGCTGGTGCTCGCGCACAAGAGCCGGCAGGTCGCGCAGGAGGAATCGAACCGCCAGACGCACCTGTTGATGCGCGAGATCGACTCGCACCGCCAAACTGACGAAGCATTGCAGAACGCGCGCCTCGCGGCTGAAGAAGCCAAACGAGCGGCCGAGCAGGCCAACCAGGCCAAGAGCCGCTACATCAGCGCCATCAGTCATGAATTGCGCACGCCGCTCAACTCCATCCTCGGTTATGCGCAGCTCATGGGCGAGGATGCCGGCGTGCCGGCGCACCGCAAACAGGCTGTGAACGTGATCAAGCGCGGCGGCGAGCATCTGCTCTCGTTGATCGAAGGCACGCTCGACATCGCGCGCATCGAAAGCGGAAAGCTGACCCTCAACGTGAAGCCCATGCATTTCGCCGATTGCGTGCACGAAATGGCGGGCATGTTCGAGCTGCAGGCGGCTGGCAAAGGCTTGGCCTTCCGCTTCGAAGTCGAAGGCAATCTGCCGGAAGCGGTGCGCGCCGACGAAAAGCGCGTGCGCCAGATTCTTATCAACCTGCTGGGCAATGCAATCAAGTTCACCGCCGAAGGCCAGGTGACGTTTCGCGTGCGGCATGCCCGTGAGATGGCCTTCATCGCGATCGAGGACACCGGACCGGGCATGGCGTCGCAGGAAATCGCGCAAATCTTCGAGCCCTTCGCACGCGGCGAGAGCGCGAGCCATTCGGGCCCCGGGGCGGGGCTCGGGCTCACCATCGCCAAGATGCTCACGGACCTCATGGGCGGGGAGATGACCGTGGTGAGCACGCCCGGCGCCGGTTCGATATTCCGCGTCAAGCTGTTCCTGCCCGAAGTGCGCAGCATCGGCCCCGAGCGCAAGATTGCGGCTGCGCGCCTGCGCCGCGGCTATGAAGGCGTGCGCCGCCGCATCCTGGTCGTCGACAACGAGGAAGCCGATCGCGATTTGCTGGTGCAGGTGCTGGAGCCCTTGGGCTTCGAGTTGCGAACGGCCGCCAACGGCCACGACGCGCTGGATCTGCTGGCGGCTGGCCTCGATCCCGACGTGATCCTGATGGACCTCGCCATGCCCGGCATTGACGGCTGGGAAACGATCCGCCGGTTGCGCCGGCAAGGCCACGAGCGCGCGAAGGTGGCGGTGGTTTCGGCCAACGCCTTTGACAAGAATCTGGACAACGACGCCGGCGTTCGCGCCGAGGATTTCATCCTGAAGCCGGTGCGCCACTCCGAATTGCTCGATTGGCTGGAGCGCCAACTGGACCTGCGCTGGCTCGAGCAGCCGGTGCCCGTATCGCCCCCAGCCGTGCCCGCCGCCGCGTGGGTTTGGCCTGACGCCGCTGCACTCGAAGCGTTGCAAAAGAGCGTACAGCTCGGGTACTACCGCGGCATCATGAACCAGCTCGACTCGATCGAAGCGGCGCGGCCTGAATGCGCAGCTTTTGCATCTGCCATGCGCGAGCTGGCGCGCCAGTTTCAGTTCGAAGCCATGAGCCGACGTCTTGCTGAGGCGCCCGGTCCGGTGCCGGAGGCGCTGCCATGAACGCGCGAGAAAGCTTGGGTGCGCCGCTCGATCGCGCCAATTCCGAAGTGGTGCTGATCGTCGATGACGTGCCCGACAACCTTTCGGTGCTGCACGATGCGCTCGATGAATCGGGTTACACCGTGCTGGTGGCGACCAGCGGAGAAGCGGCGCTGCAGCGCGCCGCGCAGGCGCTGCCCGACATCGTCCTGCTCGACGCGATGATGCCGGGCATGGACGGCTTCGAAGTGGCCAAGCGACTCAAGGCCTCGCCGCAAACTGCTCACATTCCGATCATCTTCATGACGGGCCTCACCGAGACCGAGCATCTCGTCGCGGCGCTGGAGGCCGGCGGTGTGGACTACGTCACCAAACCGATCAAGCCAAAGGAAGTGTTGGCGCGCATGGGCGTGCACATGCAAGGCGCGCGGCAGGCGCGGCAAACACGCAATGCACTGGACGCGTTCGGCTACGCCAGCATCACCGTGAGGGCCAGCGACGGCAAGCTGATGTGGCAAACCCCGTTGGCCCGTGAACTGCTGATGGCGTACCACGTCCTGCGGAGTCTGGGGCGCGGCCGTGCCGTAGTACGCCATCAGCAGTTCACGGGCCAACGGGGTTTGCCACATCAG
>JBKJTX010000433.1:0-21088 GCA_046590315.1 Ramlibacter sp.
ATGAGTAAGCCGCTGAAGTCTGATTTTAGGCACAGAGGTTGCAAGGGCAGGTTGACAATTCCGCATCACAGCGATGCCGTTTGACAGCCATCTGAAAGCTGAGTAGGTCTTATATAAGATACAATAGTTGTGCACTGCAGCATGGGGTGATCCGATGGTTTCGAGCAGCGCCCAACAAGTCTTCATTCAAGGCGTTACCCGCGACGGCAAGACCTTTCGCCCGAGCGATTGGGCCGAGCGCCTGGCGGGTGTCATGAGCCCGTTTCGCCCCGGCGGCGCGCAGCCCGGCAGCCATTTGAGTTATTCACCCTGGTGCGTACCCACGGTCATCAACGGCGTGAAAGCGGTGGTAGTCAACAGCGAACTGCGAAGCCATGACGTGATGGCGTGGGACTTCGTGCTGAATTTTGCGCGCGACAACGATCTGCAGGTGAGTGAAGCCTGCCTGCTGCCGGACAACAAAAGCTGAGGGCAACAAAAAACCGCCCGAGGGCGGTTTTTGTCTTTGCTGGCAGCGCACCCGTTTCAAACGGCGCGGGAAGATTCCCGCGGGCTGTTTGCCTGAAACGTCAGGCGGCGGCTTGGGCCAGGGTTTTCACCTTGGCTGCCAGGCGGCTCTTGTCGCGAGCGGCCTTGTTCTTGTGGAAGATCTGCTTGTCGGCCACGATGTCGACGATGCTTTGCGCCTTGGCAAAAGCTTCAGTCGCCTTGGTCTTGTCGCCGGCGGCCACGGCCTTCTCGACGTTCTTGACTGCAGTGCGGTATTTCGAACGCAGGGACGTGTTGGCTGCGTTGAGCTTGACGTCCTGGCGTGCGCGTTTGCGGCCCGACGCGAGGCGCGGGTTCTTTTTCTTGGGTTTGGCTGATGCCATGGTGTTGATTCCTTGGGGTCTGAGGATGATGCGAGCAAAGCTCACCATTATATCGCGGCCGACCCTGGCAATTGCGCGCAGTAAACTAACCCCCTTCACGCTTCCCAATGTCCCTCTTCAAAGCCGCCTCCACCGTCTCCCTGCTGACCTTGGCATCCCGTGTTACCGGCCTGATACGCGACCTGCTGATGGCTGCGACCTTCGGCGCCAGCAGCCTCACCGACGCCTTCAACGTCGCGTTTCGCATCCCCAACCTGTTTCGCCGGCTGTTCGGCGAAGGCGCTTTCAGTCAGGCGTTTGTTCCGGCGCTGGCCCATTCCAAGGAAACCGACGGAGATGAGGTGACGCGCCGGCTGATTGACAACGTGGCCACTGCACTGGCTTGGGCGCTGCTCGTCACCTGCGCGATTGGCATCATCGCGGCCCCCATCCTCGTCTGGGCACTGGCCAGCGGGCTCAAGAACACAGAGAACAGTTTCGAATCCGCTGTGCTCATGACGCGCTGGATGTTCCCCTACATCGGTTTCATGTCGATGGTGGCGCTCTCGGCGGGCGTGCTCAACACCTGGAAGAAGTTCGCTGTGCCCGCCGCTACGCCCGTGCTGCTGAACGTAGCGATGATCGCGGCAGCATGGCTGGGAGCCCCCTGGTTCGGGCGCATGGGCATCGAGCCGATCTACGCGATGGCTGGAGGCGTCATGCTGGGCGGTGTGCTGCAGCTTGCTGTGCAGATTCCGGCTTTGTACCGGCTCGGTCTTCTGCCGCGTATTGGGGTCTCGTGGGGCGCGCTGAAGCAGGCCTGGTCCGACCCAGGCACCCGCAAGGTCGCAGGCATGATGGCGCCTGCGCTGCTCGGCGTTGGGGTGGCACAAATCTCGCTCATGATCAACACGCAGATCGCTTCCTGGCTGGGCCCGGGCAACGTGACCTGGCTGGACTACGCGGGCCGGCTCATGGAGTTCCCCACCGCCATGCTGGGAGTCGCACTCGGCGTGGTGCTGATGCCGCAACTGGCCAGCGCGCGCGCCAATGACGACCCGGTGCGCTATTCGGCGATGCTCGACTGGGGCTTGCGCCTGGTCGTGCTGCTGGCGGTTCCCAGCTCGATGGCGTTGCTGGTCTTCAACGTCCCGCTGGTCGCCACGCTGTTCCACTATGGCGCTTTCAAGGACAACGACGTTCATCAGGTCGCACTTGCGCTCGCAGGCTACGGCGCGGGGCTGGTCGGGCTGGTGGCCATCAAGGTGTTGGCGCCGGGCTTTTACGCCAGCCAGGACATGCGAACGCCGGTGCGCATCGCCATCGTCGTGCTGGTGATCACCCAACTACTGAACATCGCGCTGGTGCCGTGGTTGAAGCAAGCGGGTCTCGCGTTGTCGATCGGGCTTGCCGCCCTCATCAACGCCGCTTGGCTGCTGGTGGGTTTGCGGAAACGCGGCAGCTATTCGCCATCGCCCGGCTGGGGCCGCTTCGGGTTGCAAGTGACGGGTGCTACTGTGCTGGTCACAGTGTTCCTCATGTGGGGCGCGAGCAGTTTCTCGTGGACCGGTATGCAAGCTCGCAGTCTGGAGCGTGTCGGCTTGATGGCGCTCATGCTGGCTGGCTCGGCCGCTATCTACTTTGTAGCGCTCTGGGTCAGCGGCGTGAAACTGCGGCAGTTTGTCACACGCTGAAGCGAAGTGCGCGGCGGCCGTCTTGACGCGAGGCGGGCGCTCCATTACAAAGAACTCATGCTGCTGAATCTCTCCGCTCCCACGCCATTGGAGTACTTCAGCTCGCTGGTGCAGAGCGACGACGATTTTCCATTGCTCGAGGCCGCTGCGAGCCTCGCGCAGGACGAGTACCCCGAGCTCGACGTGCAGCAAGTGCTGGGCGACGTCGACCAGTTGATGGTACGCCTGAAGCGGCGCCTGCCGGCCGATGCGGCCCCATTGCAAAGGCTGCGGGCGCTTAACCAATTTTTTTTCCGCGATCTTTCGTTCGGCGGAAACATCAACGACTACTGCGACCCAGACAACAGCTACCTGAACGTGGTGCTGCGCACGCGGCGCGGCAATCAGATCTCGCTGGCCGTGCTCTGGATCGAGCTGGCGCAGGGCATGGGCCTGCACGCCCGAGGCGTGTGCTTCCCGGGCCATTTCATGGTGAAGGTGAATCTGCCCAAGGGCCAGGTGGTGATCGACCCGTTCACCGGGCAGTCCCTTTCGCGGGAGGAACTCGCTGAACGGCTCGAGCCCTACAAGCGCCGCAGCGGCCTGGTCGATGAGTTCGAGGTCCCCCTTGGTTTGTACCTGCAAGCCGCGCCCGCGCGTGACATCGTCGCGCGCATGCTGCGCAACCTGAAAGAAATCCATCAGGCGCAGGAAGATTGGCAACGACTGATCGCAGTGCAAGACCGGTTGGTAGTCATCCTGCCCGATGCCTGGGCCGAATACCGTGACCGGGGGCTGGCCCATGCCGAGCAGGGCCACATGGCGCTCGCGGTGATCGACCTCGAGACTTACCTCGTCAATGCGCAGGATGCGCTGGACATCGACGTGATCGCCGACCGGATCGCGGATCTGCGGCGGGAGAAAAATTAGCGCTTCAGGAACTGTGGGATTTGCGCGCCGTCCGCACGCGGCAGTGTTCGCGAAGGCACGGCATGCGCTGACGCCGCGGCGCGCGCGCCGGACAAAACTGCCAGCCGCGCACCGTGAATCATCGACTCCTGCGCCGGCATCAAGCTGTTGGGCCGTGCGGTTGCGACACGCGCGCGCTGGCTGATCAGGGGTGCGGGGTCATTGGCCGCCTGCGCCGGCTGCAGCACCGGCCTCATCCATTCGATGATCGGTGCCCATTGTGCGAGATCGGCTGCTACCTGGCTGGGGGGCAGATCGAAGAGGGTGAGGCCCCGCTCGAGGCTGCGTACATACAACTGAGTCTCGCGCAGCACCCCGAGGAACGGTAAGCGGAGTCCATTCGACCATTCGCGCATCAGTTCACCTGCGCGCGTGCGGCCATCGATGCGCATCCCCACCACGCCGACACGGCAGCGGCCACTGGCAACGCGCGGCAGCGTCATCAATTCCGCATGGCAGAGGGCGGCGGATTCGCGGTCGAACATCGACGAGCAGACGGGCATGACGATTGCATCGGCGAACATGACGATGCGGGCCAGTTCGAACCCGTGCACGCCGCCGGGCGTATCCAGCACCACGTGGCTGATGCCTGTGGGCACGCGCAACATGTTCCTCTGGTCCATGGCCCAGGCAGCGATGGCGGGAAGCGCAGCATCGCGACGCCTAAGCCAGGCTCGGCTGGATTGCTGGCGATCGACGTCGCCCAGCATGACCGAGTGGCCCTCGCGGGCGCACCACGCCGCCACGTGCGCGGCAAATGTGCTCTTGCCGCTGCCGCCCTTGCGGTTGACGACCGCGATCACTGGCATTGCGTTGTCTCCATACTTCGTCGGGAGATACAGTTTGGTACAAAATGCGTGCGCCGTCCAGCATTCCAACGACGGCGGGCCTTCCGCGCTAGTGGTTTTGTAGCAAAGCAACATCAGACGGACGGCCCGTCATGCCGAATTGATGCCACGTCCGGCGCAATTGCGTGTCCGAACTGAAGCCGGCGAGTTGGGCAGCTTCGGTGACGCCGCGGCCAGATTCGAGGGCGGCATGGGCGAGCGCGAGGCGAATGCGGCGGAGGTACTGCAGCGGAGCCGTGCCGGCATGGTCGATGAAAAGCCGTGTCAGGTGGCGCGGCGAAGCATGACCGACTTCGGCCATCGCCGGGACAGTCCACTCCCGCTGCGGTTCTGCGCACACCGCATCCTGCACTCGGTGCAGTGCGGGGTGCATGTGATTGCGATAAGCAAGGAAAGGCGAGAGCTCCGGATCCTGCGGGCCGCGCCGCAGCGCCATCACCATGGTCTGCGCGACTTGCGACGCCAGCGCGGCACCGCACTCCTCGGTGATCAGGTGCAGGGCGAGGTCGATACCGGTCGTCACGCCGGCGCTGGACGCGACATCGGTGTCCAACACGAAGACGCGGTTGGCCACGACTTCGCAGCCCTTGGCGACGCTGCGCAACTCGTCGAGGTGTTGATGGTGCGTGGTCGCTCGACGGCCCCGCAGCAGCCCGGCGTGGGCGGCGAGCAGCGCACCGGCGCAGATCGTGATCAGCCGCAGGCCGTCCTGCCCCGGCGTGAGCGTTCGCAGCCAGCGCAAAGTCTGCGGCGCGCCGCGTTGCGCGGGATCAAACCGTGGCCCCGGCATGCCGACCAACACCACCCAGCTGGCCGGCGGCACCTGGTCGGGAAAGGGCTGCACGCCCGCGACGTGAACGCCGACCGACGTGACCGGCTCGGCGGAGGGTCCGATAAAGCGCAAGTCGAAGCGTGGCGGCTCCCGGCGAGCCGTCAGTTGCTGGTTGGCCATGCGAAAAGCTTCGGCCGGACCCGCCCAGTCGAGGATCAGGCTGCCGGGCAGCAGCACGAAGTAGAGCGGAATCGGGGGCTTGCGCATAGCTCAGGTCGCGACGGCGGCCATCCGGGTCAACGCTTGGGGCACGGAACAGATCTTCGCAAAGCGATCCTTCAGCACGGCCGCGGTTCGTGCCTTGATGTCGACGACTCGCAGCGGCGTGCCGTCCTCATGCTGCATGTCGAAAGTGAGGGTGGCTTCGGTCACGTAATCGACTTGGAAGCCCAGGTCCGATGCATGCCGCGTGGTGGTCTCGCAGCACTGCTCGGTGCGGATGCCGCTCACGATCAGGCGTCCGATGCCGTTCTGGGTGAGCCACACGTCCAGGCCCGTGCCCACCAATGCACTGTGGCGGGACTTATAAAAGGTCGCGGCCGGCTCCACCGGGGCGAGTCCTTCCAGCGGGCGCACAAAACCGGATTCAAGCGCGAAGGGGTTCTGCGCCGACTTGGGCCCTTCCACATGAAAGATCCGCACGACAGGCACGCCCTGGGCCTGGCAGGCTTCGATCAAGGCGTTTTGCGCCTGCAGGTAGGCGGGCAGGTCGCGCTCGCTGAAGTAGGGCCGCTGGCGGAACGATTCCTGGACATCGATCAGAATAAGACACGATTTCATGCGGATCACCTGGTGGTTGAATGGAGACACGATTGTTCATTGCCTTGGGGCTCTCGGCCACTCGGGTCGCGACCACCTTCGATCAGTTTAGGACATGACGGGGCGTGGCGCTGGGCGCTGTCATGCGGCCCGATAGAATTTGCCTGATCTCAAGCCCCAGCTCACGGACTCGCATGGAATTCACACCCGGACAGAAACGCGCCGCCGCCTGGCTCCTGATCGCGTTCCTGGCTGTGCTGGCGCTGCGATCTCTCGGGCCCGTGCTCTCGCCATTCGCAGTGGCCGCTGTTCTGGCGTACGCGTTGACGCCGCTGGTGGACCGCGTGGTCGGCGCGAGCCGCGGCTATATGCCGCGCGTCATAGCGGTGGTGTTCGTCGAGCTGCTGCTCATTCTGGCGTTCGCGGGGCTGATTCTGCTCATCGTGCCCGTCATCGCCAAAGAGATTCCATTGATGCGCGAGCAACTGCCCCAGCTGTTCGACAAGCTCAACACGACGCTTTCGCCCTGGCTGCGTCAGATGGGGATCCGCGTTGCGCTCGACCTCGAGAGTCTGAAGGCACTGCTGCTCGGCTACCTCAACGCTAACTATGCTGACGCGCTCGGCTCCCTGCTGCCGTCACTGCGATTGGGCGGCAGCGTCGCGCTCACCGTGGTGGGCTACTCCGTGCTGATTCCCGTCGCCTTGTTTTACCTTCTGCTCGACTGGAAGGGGATCGTGGTGCGGGTGCTGGAACTGGTGCCGCCCTGGGCACGACCGGGCGTCGACTCGTTCACCTCCGAAGCCGACCAAGTGCTCGGGCAGTACCTGCGCGGGCAGCTGCTCGTGATGCTGATCATGGCCATCTTCTACAGTACGGGCCTCGCGTTGTTCGGTCTGGACCTGGCGCTGCCAATCGGCTTTTTCACCGGCTTGGCGATGTTCGTGCCCTACGTCGGCTTCGGTATCGGCCTGATTCTGGCGTTACTGGCAGGGCTGCTCCAGTTCGCGTCGATCAAGGCATTGGTGATGGTGGCGGCGGTGTACGGGACCGGTCAGGTGATTGAAGGCTTCTACCTGACGCCGCGGCTCGTTGGCGAGCGCATCGGCCTGCATCCGCTGGCTGTCATTTTCGCGCTGCTGGCGTTTGGCCAGCTGTTTGGTTTCGTCGGCGTGCTGGTCGCGTTGCCGGCGAGCGCCGTACTCCTCGTAGCCATTCGCCGCTTGCGCGCCGGCTACATGGGTAGCAAGCTCTACCAGCCATGAAGCAGATCGCGTTGGACATCGGCTTGGCCCGCGGGCCAAGCCTCGCGAATTTTTGCGCCGGTCCTAACGAGGCGGCCTTGAAGCACTTGCAGTTGTGGGTGGGTAATCCGACGCGCTCCCCGGTGCCGACCTATCTGTGGGGCACCAGCGGCAGTGGCAAGACGCACCTGCTCAAGGCGGTGGCCGAATCCCTGCGGGAGCAAGGCGCAACGGCGGGCTGGCTCGACGCTTCGATCCACGAGCCGCCCGAATTCAGCGAGGCCTGGTCGGTGGTGTTGCTCGACGAGGTTCAGCTCTACACCGCGGTGCAGCAGCACATGGCATTCAACTGGTTTATCAACGCGCAAACCTTGCAGCGCGGCGTCCTGGCGGCCGGTACTTTGCCTCCCGCAGATTTGACGCTGCGTGAGGACCTGCGCACCCGGCTCGGTTGGGGGCATGTGTACCAGCTGCAGGTGCTGAGCGAGCCGGAGCGGCGCGCGGTGCTGCGCCAGTCGGCGGACGCACGTGGCGTGTTCCTCTCCGACGAGGTCATGGACTTCATCCTCACGCGCTTTTCGCGGGACCTGGGCAGCTTGATGGAGTTGCTTGAGCTGGTCGATGGCTACGCTATGGAAACCAAGCGCGCTATCACTGTTCCGCTGATCAAGTCAATGATGGACGGCGGCTAATTGGACGAACTTTCTCACACGAATATAAGTAACTATTTGAAATAATAGATACATTAGAACCTATACTGCCGAAGTCGTCTCGTTGTGCGACGGCGAAATTGACTATATCCATCAGGAGGGCAGTACGAATGTCTATCACCGTTGAAATGCGCACCGAGGTCGCGCAGTTGTATACAGCGCTCTTCGGTCGCGCGCCGGATATCGAGGGACTGGGCTTCTGGACCACCACGAGGGCGGCAGGAAAAAGCGTCACCGAGGTTGCCGACGCGATGTACGGGACCATTCCGGCACGTGCGTACTACCCGCTTCACCTCACCAACAGCGAAATCGTCGCCTCTTTTTACTTGAACGTACTCGGCCGCACGGGCGATGCGGGAGGCCTCGCCTTCTGGACGGCCCAACTTGATGCGACCGGCGCGACTCCCGGTTCCGTCCTCGGTCGAATGATTTCAGTCGTGGCGAACTACACCGGCACGGACCCGGCCGGCCTGCTCAGCCAGCAGTACTTCAACAACCGGGTCACTGTCGCTCAGCACTACGCCGAGTCCGGCGGCGGCATTGCCGGGGCGACGGACATCCTTGTCGGCGTCACCGCAAACCCGGCCACGGTCGTCGCAGCCATCGCGTTCATCAACACGGGGGGCGCAGACGTTGTCGCGCCCGCATTTGCAACTGCCACGGTCAACGGCGCTTCGCTGGTCATGGCCTACGTCGACGCGCACGCGCTGGATGCCACACACGTTCCTGCGGCGAGCGCCTTTATCGTGCTGGTGGATGGCGTCGCGCGCGCAGTCAGCACCGTCGCTGTCAGTGCGTCGGCCAATACGGTGACGCTGACCCTTGCCAGCGCGGTGACCAGCGGCCAGGCCGTCACGGTGGTCTACACCGATCCTACCAGCGGCAACGACGCCAATGCCATCCAGGACGCCAGCGGCAACGACGCCGCGACCTTGGGCGCGAAGGCCGCGACGAACAACACGCCGGTGAGCGTCGACATCACCGCGCCCGTGTTCACCAGCGCGACCGTAACCGGAACCAGCCTGGTGCTGACGTACACCGAAATCAATCTGCTCGACGCAACCCACATCGCGGCTGCCGGTGCTTTCACGGTCATGGTCGCGGGGGTCGCCCGCGCGGTGAGTACCGTCGCGGTTGATGCCAACGCCAAGGTGGTGACGCTGACTCTCGCCAGTACCGTCGCCAGCGGTGAGGCCGTCACCGTCGCGTACACCGATCCGACCACCGCCAATGACGCCAATGCCATCCAGGATGCCAGCGGCAACGACGCTGCGACCTTGAGCGCGACGGCAGTCACGAACACCACGACGGGCGGTGTCGACACCACGAAGCCGGTGTTCGCCAGCGCGACGGTGGACCGCGACAACCTGGAGATGACCTACACCGAGCTGAATTTCCTGGACTTCACTAGCCCGCCGCCCACCACGGCATTCACGGTCATGGTCGCGGGGGTTGCGCGCGCCGTCAGCGCTGTCTCGATTCAGGCCGTCGCAAAGACGGTGACCCTGACCCTTGCCAGCGCCGTTGTCAGCGGACAGACGGTGACGGTCGGATACACCGACCCGACCAGCGGCAATGACGTCAATGCCATCCAGGACCTGGCCGGCAACGATGCCGTCACCATCACCGCGAGGCCGGTGACGAACATGACGCCCGACGTTACAGCGCCATTGTTCGCAAGTGCTTCGGTAAACGGCGCGAGCCTGGTGATGACCTACACCGAGCTGAACCTGCTCGACGCGGCCAACGTCCCGGCTGTCGGCGCCTTTACGGTCATGGTCGCCGGCGTCGCCCGTACGGTGGACTCGGTCGCCGTAGACGCGAATGCCAAGACGGTGACGCTGACCCTGGCCAGTGCAGTCACGAACGGCCAGGCCGTCACCGTGGCCTACGCCGACCCCACCGCAGGCAACAACGCGAACGCGATCCAGGACGCGACCGGCAACGATGCGGCCAGTCTGTCGGCGACAGTCGCCACGAACAGCACGCCGCTCGTTGACACCACGGCCCCGGTATTCGCAAGTGCAGCCGTCAACGGCGCCACGCTGGTCATGACGTATACCGAGACGAACCTGCTCAACGCCACCAGCATCCCGGCAACCGGCGCTTTCGCGGTATCGGTCGGCGGCAGCGCACGCGCAGTCAGCTCGGTCGTGGTAGACGCCAACCTCAAAACAGTGACCTTGACGCTTGCCAGCGCGGTGACCAACGGGCAGTCGGTGACCGTGGCCTATACCGATCCCACCGCCGGCAACGACGCGAACGCGATCCAGGACGGCAATGGAAACGACGCGGCAAGCCTTGGCGCGACAGCTGTGACGAACACCACGCCGGATACCACCGCGCCGTTGTACGTGAGTGCAAGCGTTAACGGTTTGAGCCTTGTGATGTCCTATAACGAGCTGACGACCCTTGACGCCGTAAACGGCCCGATAGCGGGGGATTTCATGGTCATGGTCGGCGGCAGCGCCGATGCTGTGAGTTCGGTTCTGGTCGACGCCCTCGCCAAGACGGTGACATTGACCTTGGCAGTCGCGGTGACGAACGGCCAGGTCGTGGATGTGTCCTATACCGATCCGACGTCCGGCAATGACACAAACGCGATTCAGGACGCGGCGGGGAACGATGCAGTCAGCCTGGTTGGCGTCGTGGTTGCGAACGCCACTCCTTGATGTGCTAGGGCGGTGGTGGCGGGCCAGGCGCCGGCTGGCTGCATTGGCCTTGCGCTGAACCAACCATTCCGTTTGTTGTGGGCGCCGACCATGTGGTCGGTGGCAGCACCCATCACACCTACACACAGGGCGCGGCGGTGCTGCCACGTGACGTGACGGTGGGCTGAAAGGTGTGGTGCTAAATATTCTGGTGGTTCTATACTTTCGTAAAAAGCGGCGCTGTCGGGCCAGTTCTAATCCACAGGAATGACGGGAGAGATATGGCAACCACGGCACATCGCGCGCAAGTGACGCAGTTGTATGCGGCACTGTTCGGGCGGGCACCGGACCTCGAGGGGCTGAATTTCTGGACGACACGATTGGCGGCGGGGGACACCCTGATCCATGTTGCCGACGTGATGTATGGCACCGCTCCCGCGCGGGCCTACTATCCTCAATCTCTCGCCCACGTCGAAATCATCGCCTCGTTCTACCTGAACGTTCTCGGTCGGCAGGCAGACGCAGGCGGGCTGGCTTTCTGGACCGCGAAGCTGGATGCGCCGGGCGCCACATCCGGCTCGGTCATCGTCGAGATGCTGGCCATCGTGACGAACTATGCGGGCACCGACCCGGCTGGTCTCATGAGCCAGCAGTTGTTCAACAACAAGGTGATCGTCGGGCTGTATTACGTCGATCACAACGGCAGCATCGCAGGCGCAACCCGGGCGCTTGCGGGCGTCACGGCCGATCCCATCTCAGTGGAAGAGGCGATTGCCGCGATCGACGGGGTAACCCTGGACCGGGCGGGGCCTGTGTTCACCGGGGCCGCGATCACCCATTCCACATTAGCGTTGACCTACAGCGATGCCAACCCCCTGGACCCAACCCACGCGCCGGGGGTGGGCGCCTTCGCCGTGACCGTTGCCAATGTCGCGCGTGCGGTGGGCGCCGTGGTGGTGGACGCCAATGCCAAAACTGTGATGCTGACCCTGGCCAGTGATCGTGGGGGCCCACGGCTCCGAGCTGAACGGCCGCTACTCGGGCTCCAGCTACGTGGTGTTCGGTGGCAATTTCACCGGTGCCGTCACCTTCCTGGGTACCAGCGGCAACGATACCTTGAGTGCCGGGACTGGGTCGGCCGAGTGCTTCGTGGGCGGTCTGGGTAACGATGTAATCACGGGCGGCGGTGGCGCGGACGTGTTCTACGGCGGCAAGGGTGATGACACGGCCGTTGTTGCCACGACAGACTTCGCGCTGGTCGACGGCGGTGCGGGCAACGACACCCTGTCCCTGTCCGGCAGTGGCTTGACGCTGGATCTGGCGACGCTGCGCAACAAGTTGAGCGGCATCGAAGTCATCGACCTCACCGGCAGCGGCAACAACACGCTGAATCTCGAGCTGCGCGATCTGGTCAACCTGTCCGACACCAGCAACACGCTCATCGTGATGGGCAATGCCGGCGACAAGGTCAACGCGGTGCTGGGCGCAGGGTTCGTGGTGGGCTCCGACCAGGTGGTTGGTGGCAACACGTATCACACCTACATCCAGGGCGCGGCGGTGCTGCTGGTGGGCGTGAACTTGCTGGCGGGCGACATCATCGTGACGTGACTGCGGCCTAAAACGCTCGCGCAGTTACCAAATGTTCTAGGGCCTCTATACTTCCCTGCAGAGGCGGCGCTGTCGGGCCAGTTCTTTATCCACAGTAATGACGGGAAAGATATGGCAACCACGGCACAGATGCGCACACAGGCGACGCAGCTATATGCGGAAGTAGGTGTGAACGAGCAGTTATTCAGCGACTGGGAAGCCGCACTCTTGCCCTTGAGCGCGTTGGCAGCGGACCTGACCCCTCCCTCGTTTGTTGGCGCTCAAGTGGATGGCGCGACTTTGGTGCTCACGTACAGCGAAGCGCTGGACGCGCAGAGGGGGCCCACAAGGGGCCAGTTTGTTGTTTTGGTGGACGGGTTGCTTGTCAAGGTACGTGCGGTCCATGTGGACAGCCTGAGCGGCACTGTTACCTTGACTCTGCGAGACGCGGTTGCAGTGGGTCAGAGCGTAACCGTGAGCTATACGGACCGTAGCTTGGCCGACGACCGCAAAGCCATCCAGGATCTGAGCGGAAACGACGCTGCGAACTTGCTACCCACTGCCGTAACCAACAATACCGGCGTGCCGGCGGACACCACGGCACCGGTATTTGCCAGCGCCTCGGTGAACGGGCCGAGTCTGGTGATGACTTACACCGAAGCTAACTTGATGGACGCGGTCAGCGCGCCGGCGGCAGGGGCCTTCGCCGTAACGGTCGCCGGTGTCGCTCGTACGGTGAACACGGTGGTGGTGGACGCCAACGCGAAGACAGTCACGCTCACTTTGGCCAGCGCAGTGACGCAAGGCCAAGCGGTGACCGTGGCCTACGCCGACCCGACTGCCGGCAACGACGCCAACGCCATCCAGGACGCCAGCGGCAACGATGCCGCCACGCTCGGTGCGGCGGCCGTCACGAACAACACCCCAGACACCACCGCCCCCACAGTCACGATCAACCAGGCCGGCGCGCAGAGCGACTCGACTAATAGCGGGACGATGAACTTCACCGTGGTGTTCAGCGAAGCGGTGACGGGCTTCACCGCCGCAGACGTCACGCTGTCGGGTACGGCAAACCTGGGAAGCGCGATCACCACAGTCACTGGCGGGCCCACCTCGTACAACGTCGCGGTGAGCGGAGTAGCCGGCAACGGCACCGTGATCGCGAACATCGCTGCCGGCGGCGCGCAGGACGCGGCGGCCAACACCAACGCGGCCTCCACCAGCACGGACAACACCGTCACGCTGGACACCACGGCTCCCACAGTCACGATCGATCAGGCCGTCTCGCAGATCGACCCGACCAACAGCGGGACGATCAACTTCACTGTGGTGTTCAGCGAAGCGGTGACAGGCTTCACCGCCGCAGACGTCACGCTGTCGGGTACGGCGAACCTGGGCAGCGCGGTCGCAACCGTCACCGGCGGGCCCAGCTCGTACAACGTTGCGGTGAGCGGAGTGACCGGCAACGGCACCGTCATCGCGAACGTCGCTGCGGGCGGTGCGCAGGATGCGGCGGCAAACACCAACGCGGCCTCCACCAGCACAGACAACACCGTCACGCTGGACACTGTCGCACCGACGGTCACCGTCAACCAGGCTGCAGCGCAGGTCGACCCCGCCAGCGGCAGCTCCGTCAACTTCACCGTGGTGTTCAGCGAGGCGGTCACGGGCTTTACGGCGGCGGACGTCAGCTTGAGCGGCACCGCCGGCAACCTCGCCGGTGCGACCACGACTGTGACCGGTGGCCCGAGTACCTACAACGTGGCCATCAGCGGCCTGACCAGCGACGGCACTGTGATCGCCAGTGTGCCTTCCGGCGGTGCGCAGGACAGCGTGGGCAACAGTAACACCGCCTCCACCAGCACCGACAACACCGTCACCGTCGATGTGGCGCCTTTCGGTACGATCAACCTGTCCAGCCTGGACGGCAGCAACGGGTTCAAGCTATTCGGCGAGGCAGCCTTCGACGAGTCCGGCTGTTCCGTCAGCAACGCGGGCGATGTCAACGGCGATGGTTTGGACGATCTCATTGTCGGGGCATTCAGATCTAACGCCAACGGCGGCGGTTCCGGCGCCAGCTATGTGGTGTTCGGCCAGGCTTCGGGCCTTGCAGCCAACATCAACCTCTCCACCCTGAACGGCACCAACGGCTTCAAGCTGGTGGGAGCGGCAGGCGAATCTTCCGGCCGTTCCGTCAGCACTGCCGGCGACGTCAATGGTGATGGGTTTGACGACCTCATTGTGGGAGCACCTGACGCCGGTCCCAACATTTACAGTTACGGCGCCAGCTACGTCGTGTTCGGCCAGGCTTCGGGCTTCGGGGCGACCTTGGACTTGTCCACCCTGTCCGGCAGCAATGGTTTCAAGCTGTGGGGGGTAGGAGCGGGTGACCGGGCCGGTGGTTCCGTCAGCAGTGCCGGCGACTTCAACGGCGATGGTTTTGACGACCTCCTTGTCGGTGCATATGGCATGCAATCCATTGACTACGCTTCCGGTGCCAGTTTTGTCGTGTTTGGCAGAGCCTCGGGCTTTGCGGCCGAGCGCAGCCTCAATCTTGTCAGGTGGGACGGCATCCAGTTGACGGGGGTGGCACTCAATGAGTATTCCGGCTTCTCCGTCAGCAACGCGGGTGATGTCAACGGCGATGGCTACGACGACGTCATCATCGGGGCATTTGGCACCGGCAACAAGTCCGGCGCCAGCTATGTCGTGTTCGGCAAAGCCTCGAACGATCACTTCAACCTGTCCGACGTCAACGGCAGCAATGGTTTCAAGTTGTCGGGCGGAGAGCAGTATGACTATTCCGGCTTCTCCGTCAGCAACGCCGGCGACGTCAACGGCGATGGCTTTGACGACCTTATCATCGGGGCGAATGGAGCTGACCTCAACGGTGGCGCTTCCGGGGCGAGCTATGTCGTCTTTGGCAAACCCTCTGGATTCGCGGCCAACCTCAACCTGGCGGGCCTCGATGGCAGCAACGGCTTCAGGGTGTTGGGAGGCGGCTACGACCAATCTGGTTTTTCCGTCAGCGACGCCGGCGACTTCAATGGCGATGGGTTTGACGACCTGATTGTCGGGGCGCCCTACGCCGCTGCTGGCTTTTCCGGCGCCAGCTATGTCGTGTTCGGCAGGGCCTCGGGATTTGCACCCAGCTTTAACCTTGCTGACCTCGACGGCAGCAATGGATTCAAGCTCGCGGGTGTATCTGGCTATGACGCTTTCGGTAGTTCCGTCAGCAGTGCCGGCGACCTCAACGGCGACGGCTTCGCCGACCTGATCGTCGGGGCCCCTGCAGCTGACCCCAACGGCACGTCCTCGGGTACCAGCTATGTCATCTTCGGCAGCAATTCGACGGGCGCGGTGACCTTCCTGGGCACCAACGGTGCCGACAATCTCAACGCGGGAACGTCAGCGGCGCAAGTGTTCGTGGGGGGGCTCGGCAACGACACCATGACAGGCGGCGGCGGGGCGGACGTCTTCCACGGCGGGGAAGGCAACGACGTGGTCACCGTCTCCGACCTCAACTTCCAACTCGTCGATGGCGGGACGGGCACCGATACGCTGGCCTTGTCCGGAAGCGGCATCGCGATGACGTTGGCCAGCGAGCGCGGGCGGATAGAGTCGATCGAAATCATCGACCTCACCGGCAGCGGCAACAACACGCTGAACCTGACGGCACTGGACTTGCGGAATCTTTCCGACAGCAGCAACACGTTGCTGGTCAAGGGCAACGCGGGCGATGTGGTGAACGCCGTGCTGGGTGCTGGTTTCGCGACCGGGTCCGACCAGGTGGTGGAAGGCGTCACGTATCACACGTACACGCAAGGCGCAGCGGTGTTGCTGGTTGGCGTGAACATCACGAGCAGCGATATTCATATCAGCTGACGCGCTTACACTGAGCCATGAGCAATGCCCCGCCCGCCGCCGCCCCTGCATTGGAAATTTCGACTTCACGCCAGTTCCTGGCCTGGATGGCCGAGCAAAAGCTGTCGCTGGCGCTCACCACCTACCAAATCGGCAAGCTGTTCTTCCTGGGCTTGAAGCCCGACGACACACTGTCGGTGTTCGAGCGCAGCTTCAACCGCTGCATGGGCCTGTGCACCACGCGGGATGGCCTGTACATGAGCAGCCTGTATCAGGTGTGGCGCTTCCAGAACGTGCTGGAGGCCGGGCAGCAGCATGACGGGTTCGACCGGCTCTACGTGCCCCACACCGGCACCACCACGGGCGATCTGGACGTGCACGACATGGCCGTCGATGCCGATGGCGAACTGGTCTTCGTCAACACCTTGTTCGGCTGCCTCGCGAAACTGAGCCCCACCCACAGCTTCCGCCCAGTGTGGAAGCCGCCCTTCATCACCAAACTCGCCGCTGAAGACCGTTGTCACCTGAACGGGATGGCGATGAAGGATGGCCAACCTGCTTACGTCACCCTCGTGGGCGCGTCGGACGTCGCCGACGGCTGGCGCGACCACCGCCCGGGCGGCGGCCAGGTGATGGACGTGAGCAGCAATGAGGCAGTAGCAGCGGGCCTGTCGATGCCGCATTCGCCGCGCTGGCACAACGGGAAGCTGTGGCTGCTCAATTCGGGCACCGGGTACTTCGGTTGGGTCGACCTGCAAAGCGGCAAGTTCAACGAAGTCAGTTTTTGCCCGGGGTACATGCGGGGGCTGGCCTTCCACGGCAACTTCGCGCTGGTCGGCACCTCCAGGGCGCGCCAGAACAAGACGTTCTCGGGCCTCGCGCTCGACGACAACCTGCAAAAACACAACGTGCAGGCGCGCTGCGGCGTGCAGGTGATCGACCTGCGCACCGGCGACGCCGTGCACTGGCTGCGCATGGAAGGCCGCGTCGATGAGCTGTACGACGTGGTTGCGCTGCCCGGCATTCGGCGGCCCATGGCGCTGGGCTTCAAGAGCGATGAAATCCGCCGCGTGATCAGCATTGAAACCGGCGCGTAGCGACCCCCAGGCGGAGCGGGCATTCGAGGCCGCCGTAAGCGCCCAGCGCGCGGGCCGGCTTCAAGAGGCCATCGCTGGTTATCAACTTGTACTGAAACGCGCGCCCCTGCACGCGGGCGCCCTGACCAACCTGGGGACCGTGTTCAAGAACACAGGGCGCACGCAAGAGGCCCTGACGTCGTATCGCAAGGCCCTGGCGATCGAGCCCGGCCTCGCAGCCGCGTCGGTCAATCTCGCGCGGCTGCTGGTTGCTGTCGCAACCCGACACTTCAACAACGGCGATGCTGCCGCCGCCGAGGCAGCGTTCGGCGAGGCGGCGCGGCTGCAGCCGGGCTCCGCCCCCGCGCATATCGGCCACGGCATGGCGCTGAAAGATCTGGGACAGCGTGATGCGGCAATCGAATGCTGGAAACGCGCAGTCACGATCGACCCACGAAACGCCGCGGCGCACAACAATCTCGGCGCGCTCTATCGCCTTCTCAAGCGCCCGCAAGACGCGGTACACCACCTGCGCACAGCTATTTCATTGATGCCTGATGACTCGATGGCGCAGGCCAACCTGGCGCACGCCCTGCTCGAGCAGGGTGCGACGACGGAGGCCACCCGGCTGGCGCGTGATGTCGTCGAGCGCGATCCGCAGAGCAGTGACGGTCACATGATGCTGGGCTTTGCCTTGGCCTACCAGGGCGAGATCGAAGCAGCGGTGAAGAGTTTTTTGCAAAGCCATCACCTCCAGCCCGGCGCGGCGATGCCGATTTCCAATGCGCTCTTCGCGAGTCTCTACAGCGACCAGTGCAGTGCGGACGATCTGCTGGCGTTGCACCGCGATTTGTCAGCAAGGATCGTTCCCGCGAAATTGACGCCCGTTACCGAGCGGCGACCCCCGAGCCCACGTCCGAAGATCGGCTATTTGTCACCCGACTTGCGCCAGCATCCGGTTTCGGTGTTCTTCGAGCCCATCCTCGCCTACCACGACATGCGCGAGTTCGAGATTCATTGCTACTCCACGTCGTTCATCGAGGATGAGGTGACCGCGCGGCTGCGCGCCACGGGCGCCGTTTGGCACACGTGCGCGGACTGGACGGACGAGCGCATCGCGGCACAAATCGGGTCGGACGGCATCGATATCCTGGTCGACCTGGCCGGCCACACGGCGCAGAACCGCGCCAGCGTGTTGCGCGCGAAGCCGGCGCCAGTGCAAGCGCTCTATATCGGCTATCCGGGCACGAGCGGTATTCCCGAGATGGACTACTGCATTGCCGATGCGCGTGTATGTCCACCCGGGCACGAGCGCTTCTACAGCGAGCGGGTGATTCGTCTGGATGGCTCGTACTGGTGCTTCCAGCCGCCCGCCGACGCCCCTTTGCCGGCTGAAGCACCGCTGGGTCGCAATGGCTTCGTCACGTTCGGCTCCTTCAATGCATTGCAGAAAATCACCCCAGCGACCATGGCGCTGTGGCTAGAAATCCTGCGGATCGCGCCCACGTCGCGACTGGTGTTGAAGTCGCTGCCCTTCGCCGACGAAGCGTTGCGTGAAACCGTGCGCCGGCGCTTCACCGATGCGGGCGTGGCGTGGGGGCGGGTGGATATTCTCTCGCCCTCAGTGAGTAAGGACTTTCTGGGCGAATACAGCCGAATCGACATCGCGCTCGACACGTTCCCCTACAACGGTGGCACGACCACCTTTGAGGCCCTATGGATGGGCGTACCGGTCCTGACGCTGGCGGGTGAGCGCTTTTGCAGCCGCATGGCGGCGAGCGCGCTGATCAACATCGGAATGGATGAAATGGTCACGGATTCGCCTTCGCAGTACGTTCAATTGGCTGCGGCGTTGGCCGTCGACCCGGGCCGCGTTGTGCGCCTGCGCAGTGGGCTTCGCGAGCGCCTGGCTGCTTCTGCGTGCTGCGACGGCTCGCGTGCGGCTCGCGAACTGGAAGCGGCCTTTCGCGAAATGATCGCCCTCAAACGAAGCGGGCAGGACCATCGCGCTGATTAGAATCGCAGGGCAATGAAACTTGCGCTTTTCGACCTCGACCACACCCTTCTGCCCATCGACTCCGACTATTCGTGGGGCGTCTTCACCCAGGAGCTCGGCTGGACCGACCCCGTCCTCTTCAAACGTCGCAACGACGAGTTTTTCGAGCATTACAAAGCCGGCACCCTTGATATCCACGACTACGTGCGCTTTGCGACCGAAGCCGTGCGGCAGAAAGGGCCCGTCGAGGCGCAAGCCGCGCACACCCGCTACATGGAGGAAGTGATACGCCCCGTGATTCAGCCCCAGGCTTTGGCGCTGGTACGCGGGCACCAGGCCGCAGGTGAAGAGGCCGTTATCGTGACGGCAACCAACGAGTTCGTCACGGCCCCGATTGCACAGGCATTTGGGGTGGAGGAACTGATCGCGGTGCGGCTGGCGCGAGGGCCGGACGGCTGGATCACCGGCGAGATCGAAGGCGTGCCCTCCATCCGGGAGGGCAAGGTCGAACGTGTGGCCCAATGGCTGGCGGGGCGCGGCCTGGGCTGGGCGGATGTGGAACTCACGTTCTATTCGGACTCCCTGAACGACCTCGCCTTGCTCGAGAAGGTGGACCACCCGGTGGCGACCAACCCGGACGAGCGGCTGCGCGCCATCGCGGCCGAGCGCGGCTGGCGCATACTGGACTTATTCAAGAAGCAATGATCAAGAAATTCATCGACAAGCTGTTCGGAACCTCGACCGGCGGCAAGGGCGGCAAGCCCAATTTCGGCAAGCGCCAGGAAGTCGGTCCCCAAGAGCATGGCATCGATCCGTCCCTGGTGGACGAGCGTGCCCTGAACGTGGTGCACACGTTGAAGGAGGCGGGCTTCGAGGCCTACATCGTCGGCGGCGCCGTGCGCGATCTGCTGGTCGGCTTGCGCCCCAAGGATTTCGACGTTGCGACCAGCGCCACGCCCGAACAGGTGAAGGGTCTCTTCCGTCGCGCCTTCATCATCGGTCGGCGTTTTCGGATCGTGCACGTTGTGTACGGGCGCGGGCGCGAGCACGAAGTGATCGAGGTCTCGACCTTCCGCGCTTACATGGACAACGCCGCGGCCGAACAGGTGGCCGGCAACGAGAAGACCAGCAAGAGCGAACTCGCCGGCATGAAGCACGCGGTAGATTCCACCGGCCGAGTCCTGCGCGATAACGTTTGGGGTCCGCAGGAAGAAGACGCGACGCGCCGCGACTTCACCATCAACGCGATGTACTACGACCCCGAAACGCAGACGGTGGTCGACTACCATGGCGGCATCAAGGACGCGAAGAAGCGCACCATCCGCATGATCGGGGACCCGCTGACGCGTTACCGCGAAGACCCGGTGCGCATCATCCGCGCCGTGCGCTTCACCGCCAAGCTCAACCCGCTCGGCTTCAAGCTCGATCCCAAGACAGCTGCACCGCTGGTGCAGTGCCAGGCCTTGCTGGCCGACGTGCCGCAAAGCCGCCTGTTCGACGAGATGCTCAAGCTCCTGCAAACGGGGCATTCGCTGGCCACCATCGAACAGCTGCAAGTGCTGGGCATGGCACGCGGCATTTACCCGTTGCTCGACCTCGTGGTGGAACGCGCTGAAGAGCCCTTCGTCAAGGCGGCGCTGCAGGACACCGATCGGCGCGTGAATGAGAGCAAGCCGGTCGCGCCCAGCTTTTTATTGGCCTGCGTGCTGTGGTCCGACGTGCGGGACGGCTGGGCCGCGAGGCTCGGGCACAAGCAGCATCCGTTTCCGGCGCTGCAGGATGCGATCGATGATGTCTTCAATGCGCGCATCGGTGACGTGTCGGGCCGCGGCAAACTGGCCGCCGACATGCGCGAGACCTGGATGATGCAACCGCGCTTCGACAAGCGCAGCGGCAACACGCCATTCAGCCTGGTGGAGCAGCCGCGGTTTCGCGCGGCCTTCGACTTCATGCGGCTGCGCGCCGACGTGGGCGAGGTCGACGTGGTGCTGGCCGACTGGTGGCAGGAGTTCAGCCTGGCAAGCGACG
>JBKJTX010000438.1:0-5015 GCA_046590315.1 Ramlibacter sp.
GTTATCACGTCAATGAGCGTATGCAGGCCCTTCTCACCGCATGCCGGGCAGGTCAATTCGTAGACCTGCAAGTTCATTAAGTCAGATGCCATGCCGTCCTCCGTGAAGAGCTATAACGTAATGTCTCCCGCACACTCAAAGCTTTTATCGAGCACGTGCGGGATATGCTGGCACCACAAGCAAGCCGTAGGCCACGCCCCTCCTTGCCAAAAGCTATTTCGCGCGCGCACGTAGTTATCGCATTACCCGGTCCAATATCCCGCAGCCGGCCTTGTTGGCCCTTGCTCGATATTCCTGCTCGATAACCTGACGCATGCTGGATAAAGCTGTTCATCGACGGTCTCCTGTGGCACTTGTGCACTGGCATTATCCGGTCTATACTGATTTTTTGTACAGTATAAATTTGCCGTGAATCCCCGCATCGCTCCGACCTTCCAATCCACCCGATTGCTGGACCAATTGCGGGAACGCGCGCGCTATCTGCACTATAGCCTCAGTACCGAGAAAGCCTACCTTTACTGGGTCCGCTTCTTTGTTCGCTGGCATGGTCTTCGGCACCCGCGCGACATGGGCGCCTCCGAAGTCGAGGCCTTCCTCACCATGCTGGCCACGCAGCGCCGGGTATCGACATCCACGCACAAACAGGCGCTTAGTGCACTGCTCTTTCTCTACCGCGAAGTGCTTGCGCTCGATCTGCCGTGGATGGAAGCCATTAGCCGACCCAGCTATACCCGGCGAATTCCGACCGTGCTCACGCGTGAGGAAGTGTCGGCGCTCTTCGAAGCGTTGCCGGCCGACGCAGGCGCGATTGCACTCGTTGCGCGCCTGCTGTACGGCACCGGCATGCGGCTTATGGAGGGCATGCGCTTGCGCATCAAGGATGTCGACTTTGACCGGCACGTGATAGTTGTGCGCGAAGCCAAGGGCAACAAGGATCGAGTGGTCATGCTCCCCCATTCGTTGACGCAGGCGCTGCGCGCCCAGCTGCTGGCCGCGCGCGGGCAGTGGGAATCCGACAGGCGGTGTGGCCAGGGCGGCGTGGAGGTTCCCCACGCGCTCGAAAGAAAGTATCCAAGGGTCGGGCAGACCTGGGGCTGGTTCTGGCTTTTCCCTTCGCCCACGCTGGCCGTGGATCCACGTACGGGCCTTGAACGCCGGCACCACCTGTACGAGGATCGCCTCCATCGCGCGGTCAAAAGGGCGGTGCACAACGCCGGCATCATCAAGCGCGTGTCGGCCCACACCCTGCGCCACTCCTTCGCCACGCACTTGCTGCAGGCGGGCACCGACATCCGCACCGTGCAGGAGCTGCTGGGCCATAGCGACGTGAGCACAACGATGATCTACACCCATGTGCTCAAGGTCGCGGCCGGCGGCACGGCCAGCCCGCTCGATGTCCTGGAGCTATCGGGCGAGCGGCCGGTGCCGCCGCCCACAGCGCGAGAGCCCGAGCCCACCTACTACCGCGTCCGCGAATCCGTTCCTTGCTACGCGTGACGCGCGCAGCGGCGCTTCAGCGCACCAGAATCTGCCAGGCGATCACCGCACATGCCAACCACGCGACCGTGAAGCCGATGGTTCGCACCCACGGCACCTTGGCTGCATAGGCCGCCGCGTGGACCACGCGGGCCCAGAAGTACACCATCGCGGCGGTACCGATGGCGGCATTGCTGATGCCCATCGCGTGCGCGGTGAGCACCAGCGCAGCGAAGATCACCAGGTTCTCCACCGCGTTGGCGTGCGCGCGCATCAGGCGCTGGGCCCACGGGCTCTGCGGCTTGGGGTGGTCGGGGTAGCCAACCGTGTCCGTGAGGCCCCACACCATCGCGCGGTCCACAACGTAGGGCACCCAAAGGATGCCGGTGAGTGCGGCCGACAAGGCCAAATACCAGAGTTCGGGTTTCATGCGCTTTTCCCTTTGTTGTGGTGGAGAGCACTCTAGTACCAATCGACCAGGAAATCTACATCCCCATCGCTTCCACGAATTTCTCGGCCTCGCCGCTTTGCCGCTGCAGCGCCCACATTTCGGCATAGCGCCCTCCCTTGTCGAGCAATTCGCCGTGCGTGCCGCGCTCGACAATGCGGCCGGCCTCCAGCACCAGAATCTCGTGCGCATCGACCACTGTCGATAGCCGGTGGGCAATGACCAGCGCCGTCTTGTTCTGTGCCACGCCCTTCAGTTCGGCCTGAATCGCGCGTTCGTTCGCGGAGTCCAGTGCCGACGTGGCTTCGTCGAAGATCATGATCGGCGGATTCTTCAGCAGTGTGCGCGCGATCGCCACGCGCTGCTTCTCACCCCCCGACAGTTTCAGGCCGCGCTCGCCGACCATCGTCTCGTAGCCCTTGGGCGTGGACGTGATGAAGCCGTGGATGCGCGCTGCGCGTGCGGCGTCCTCTACTTCGCTCCTGCTCGCGCCGGGCCGGCCGTACGCGATGTTGTATTCCACTGTGTCGTTGAAGAGCACGGTGTCTTGCGGCACGATGCCGATCGCCTGACGCACGCTGGCCTGCGTCACCTCGCGAATGTCTTGGCCGGCAATGGTGATGCGGCCGTCAGCCACCGAAGGTTTGCCCGGCGTGCCTACGTCATAAAACCGGTACAAGAGCCGCGCCAGCGTGGACTTGCCGGAGCCGGAAGGCCCGACGACGGCCACCGTCTTGCCCGCAGGAATCTCGAAGCTCACGTTGTGCAGGATGGGTCGCGCCGCTTCGTACGCGAAGCTCACGTTCTCGAAGCGCACGGTCCAATCAACGGGAGTCGCGCCAGTCGCGCCCCCACCCCCGCCCTCCCCCGGGAGGGGAGGGAGTGCAAGAGCGCCGGGCTGGTCCGCCACTTCGCGTTCCTTTTCCATCAGCACAAACATCTTGTCCAGATCGGTGAGGCTCTGCTTGATCTCTCGATAGAGAACGCCCAAAAAATTGAGCGGGATGTACAGCTGGATCATGAAGGCGTTGACCATCACCAAGTCGCCCAGCGTCATCCGCCCGTCCACCACGCCCTGCGTCGCGCGCCACAGCATAGCGACCAGGCCGATGGCGATCACCATTTGCTGGCCGGTGTTGAGGAGTGACAGCGTGGTCTGACTCTTCAATCGCGCACGGCGCAGCTTTTCCAGGCTCTGGTCATAGCGCTGCGCCTCAAAGCCTTCGTTATTAAAGTACTTCACCGTCTCGTAGTTCAGCAGCGAATCCACCGCCTTGGTGTGCGCCGCCGAATCGAACTCGTTGGCTTGCTTGCGAAACTGCGTGCGCCACTCCGTCACTGTCACGGTGAAGGTGATGTAGACCACGAGCGCGGCGATGGTGATCCACGCGAACCAGACGTCGAACTTGAAAGCCAGAATGGTGAGCACCAGCGCCACTTCGATCAGCGTGGGCACGATGCTGTAGAGCGAGTAAGAGATGAGCGACTCGATGCCGCGCACGCCGCGCTCGATGTCGCGCGTCATGCCACCGGTCTGCCGCTCCAGATGAAAGCGCAGGCTGAGCGCATGCAGGTGCTGAAATGTCTCCAGCGCGATGCGCCGGGCGGCGCCTTGCGTCGCCTTGGCGAACACCAGCTCGCGCAGTTCGCCAAACAGGGACGTCGTCAATCGCAGCAAGCCATACGCGAACAGCAAGGCCACCGGCACCACCAGCACCGCCGACGGGTCACTTGGCTTGAAGCTCATGGCGTCGACCAGGTCTTTCAGCAGCACCGGCACGCCGACGTTGGCGACCTTCGCGCCGATCATGAACGTCAGCGCCGCGATCACGCGCAGCTTGTAGTCCCACAGGTAGGGAAACAGCCGCTTGAGCGTGGACCAATCCGTGTGGGCGCGAGCGCGCACTGTCTCGGCGCCGGGGGCGGGAAGGGGAACGGAGGGGGAAGAAGAGGCGAGTTCGCCGGCGCGGCGCATGGAGGACAATCCTGGCTTGGTCTATTGAAGAGAGATTGTGCCCATGTCCGCGAACTCAAGCGCCCCCCAGCTCTCCTTGCCCACCGACAAGGAACTGGTACTGAAGGTGATTCCCATGCCGGCGGACTGCAACGCCAATGGCGACATCTTCGGTGGCTGGGTCATGGCCCAAGTGGACTTGGCGGGGTCCGTGGTCCCGGCGCGCCACGTCAACGGCCGAATGGCGACGGTTGCCGTGAACCAGTTCATCTTCAAGCAGCCCGTGCGCGTGGGCGATATCCTGTCGTTTTTCGCGGCCGTCACGCGCATCGGCAACACCTCAATTACCGTGCAGGTGGAGGTGTATGCCGAGCGCTTCAATGCCCAAGGCCGGTACGTGAAGGTGACGGAGGCGTCGGTCACCTACGTGGCGATCGACGAGGGCGGCAAGCCCAGGCCGATAACGAAGGATTGAATTGCGCCCGGGTCCGCTGTGCGACAAGCATTCGGGCCAACCCTCTACCTGATCCAGCCCGCCCAAAGCTATAACTGGGCACGAGAAGAAAGACTGGAGAGACGGTGCAATTCGTACAACTGGTGATCAGCGGCATCGCGCAGGGATGCATCTATGGGCTGATCGCGTTGGGCTTCGTGCTCATATACAAAGCCACCGAAACCGTGAGCTTCGCCCAAGGCGAGCTCATGATGCTGGGCGCGTTTTGCGGCCTGGCGGCAATGACCTTTCTGGGCTTTCCGTTCTGGCTCGCCGTCTTGAGCGCCATCGCGGCGATGGCGGCGTTCGGCGTGCTGCTCGAGCGCATCGTCATCCGGCCGATCCTGGGCCAGCCCGCCTTTTCCATCGTCATGCTTACCATCGGCATCGGCTACGTCGCGCGCGGCCTGATCACCATGATCCCCGCCATCGGTACCGAGACGCACACGCTGCCTGTACCGTACAAAGACCAAGTCTGGAACGCTGGCCCACTGGTGCTCAACGCCGAACAGATGGTGGTCATTGCGGCCACGGCGGCGCTGTGCTTGCTGCTGTTTGCGATCTTTCGCTACAGCAAGGTTGGCATTGCGATGCAGGCTTCGTCGCAAAACCAGCTCGCGGCCTACTACATGGGCATCCCGGTC
>JBKJTX010000459.1:0-6440 GCA_046590315.1 Ramlibacter sp.
TCGCTCTCCGGGCAGTGCAGCCCGGTGGAGAACTTCCAGCAATCGAAATTGGAATCTGACCCCAATTGAGACTCCAATTGAGCGTAGACGCTCATGCGGCCTGACCCGCGCTTCAACGCGACCTCGATCGCTTCGATTGCGCGGGCTCTTTCGGTGACTTGTAGCCGAAAGCGGTCGGCCACCACGTCGAGTACCTTGCGGGGACCGGTCGGCGTGGCCACTTCGCGCTGGGCCTGCACGCGGGTGAAACCGCTGGCCGCCAGCCACTGCTCGATTTCTTCCGGCGTCGTCACCGCGGGCAGCTCGACCGGAAACGTGACGACCAGGCGCGGATCGTCTTTTTCTGTGCGCGCCTTCAGCTGCGCATAGATGGTCTCGGGCGTGTCATGGCGCACGGCCAGCGCCGTCTTCTTGTCGAACAGCTGACCGGCCCGCGCGAAGAGCAGCTTCAAGTGATCGTTCAGCTCCGTCATCGTGCCGACGGTCGAGCGCGAGGATCGGACCGGATTGGTCTGATCGATGGCGATGGCCGGCGGCACGCCTTCGACTTTATCGACCGCCGGCTTGTCCATGCGATCGAGGAACTGGCGGGCATACGCCGAGAACGTCTCGACGTAGCGCCGTTGGCCTTCCGCATACAGCGTGTCGAACACCAGGCTGGACTTGCCCGAGCCGCTCGGGCCCGTGACGACTGTCAATTCACCGGTGCGCAGGTCGAGGTCGAGGTTCTTGAGGTTGTGTTGCCTGGCGCCGCGGATGCGGATCAGTCCCTGGGTCATACGGAAGGTCATTTCTTGAAGTGGCCGAACATTCTAGGGATGAGTCCGTGCCAGCATCTGTCATGTGGGCTTCCGCGGCCGAGGTTTGTTAAGCGCCACGCCGCTGCGCTGGGCCCGGCCCAGCCATCCGCACTACTTCACAGCGGGAGCGGACGCGGCGGGCGCCGGCGCATGCATGGCGTCGGCCCCGTGCTTCTCGCCGCTCATGTCCAAGTTATCGCCGCCCTTCATGATGACGAACAGCGCTATGCCGGCAAAGACTATGAATCCAACGATGATCTTCCACATGATTTGTCTCCAAAACTGAAATCTTCCAGTCACAGGGCCCGGTCGCCCGAGTCCCTGCTGGCTCGCCATTCTTCACGAACGCTCTGACCCTGCCCTGACGCGAATCCAACACGGGCTTGCACGAAACCGAATCGGTTCTGACGACTTAGGGACCAATTTGCGAGCGGCGCGCCACCCCCACGGCGACATTGCCGGGCACGTCCCAGTCACCGCCGGCAAACCATGAGTCGCCTTCGATTGCCGCGCGCAGCATGGGCAGCGCGTCGAAGCCCCAAAACAACTTGTCGTCGACGCTGAAGCTCGGCACGCCGAACAGGCCGCCGGTGATCGCTTCATCCGTGTTGGCTTTGAGTTCCTTCTTCACGTCCTCGCCCGCCGGGTCGCGCCCGGGGCCGAGCGATTGCTTGAGCGCCTCGATACGCTGCGGATCGGCGGCATCCGCACCGCCACGCCAGACGTGGCGGAAGATGGCTTCACAGACCTGTCGGTTGGCGGTGCCGCCCGAACCACAAGCGAGCGCCAGCCGCAGCAAGGGCAACGGATTGAACGGATGCGCAGAAGGCATCGCAAGCGGGATGCCGTTGCTGTGGCCCAGCCACATCACCTGCCGGTATGTCCATTCGCGCTTGGGTGCGATTTCTGCGGGGCCCAGCTGACCGTGGTGCTTCAGCAGGGCGGCAAACAGCAGCGGCTTGTAGTCGACGGAATAGCTGAGGCCTTGCAGTGCCTGAGGCAACTTTTCGAACGCCAGGTAGGCATAGGGTGAAATGAAATCCAGGAAGAAGGTGATCTGCTTCATAAAGGGGGCGCTTTGGTGATGCGTTGGGCGATCTCACGCCAGATCTCGCGTTTGCCCTGGTCGTCCATCCGGCCCCAGGCCGCGATCTCGTCCAGCGTGCGGAAACAACCTTCGCAGAATTCGGTGTCCGGGCTCATGCGGCAGACCGACAAACACGGCGACGGCACATCGCCCGCCATGCCGCCGCCTACGAGGCGCGCCCGCTTGGCCAGCAGATCAATCGCTGTCATCAGCCAGGCGCTGCCTGCTGCACCACGTCCGCTACCGGCGCGCCGGTGAGCCGCTCCAGGTCTTGCGGCCGCAGTTTGAAGACGCCGTGCGGATGCCCGGCCGCCGCCCAGATCTCCTCGAAGCGGAACAACTCGCGATCGATCAGCGTCACTGAAGGCTGCGCATGTGCCACCGGCGCAACGCCGCCAATGGAATAGCCCGTCTTTGATTTCACGAAGTCGGCATCGGCGCGGCCGGTCTTGCCAACCAACGCGTCGACCTTTTTTTCATCGACACGGCGGTCGCCGGAGGTGATGACCAGCACAGCGGCGTCATCCGACTTGCGGCGAAAAATGATGCTCTTGGCGATCTGGCCTACTGCGATGCCGAGGGCATCGGCGGCCCGCTGCGCGGTGCGCGCGGCGTCATCGAGCATTTGCGGGGCGTGGGGATGGCCTTTGTCCTGCAACGCTTTGGCAACGCGCTGCACGCCTTCCGGCAGTGAATGCAGTTCAGCTCCGCACATGACGTCGGGTTACTCGATAGTTCATTTGCTGCATTTTGCCCAGACAAGTTCTTGATTGTATCTCAACTTGAGATACACTGGCGCCGATGAGGGTGATCTCCAACAAAGCATTGGTCGAGTTTGCGGCCGCCCATCATGACGCCGACCTTCCTTTGCAGGTCTGGCGTCGAATCATTGAGGCAGGTCATTTTTCGAGTTTTGGAGATTTGAAGGCGACATTCAATTCGGTGGACAAGGTCGGCGACTACTATGTATTCGACATCAGCGGCAATAAGTTTCGGTTGATCGCCGCGATTCACTTCAATCGCCAGATGGTTTTTGTCAGGCACATATTCACGCACAAGGTGTACGACACATGGAAACGCTGATCGACAAGCGCGCCGCGACCGAGCTCGCCCGGCATTTCAACGCTATCCAGAAGCTCGTCCCGCTCCGGCCGATACGTAGCGAAGCGGACTATGACCAGGCGGTCAACGCGTTGAATGCATTGCTTGACGCGGGCGCAGCCGACGAGTCGCATCCGGTCGCGCCTCTCGCGGCGACTCTTGGCGAACTGATTGCGGACTATGACGTCGAGCAGTACCCGGCGGAACCGGTTGCAGCGTCCGACATCCTTATGAACCTGATGCAGGCGCACAACCTCAAGCAAGGGGATCTTCCAGAGATCGGGTCACAGGGTGTGGTATCTGAAATCGTACGGGGCCAGCGTCAACTCAACTTACGCCAGATTCGAGCGCTGGCAAAGCGCTTCTCCGTTCCGGCTGCTCTCTTTTTAGAAGAGCCGCGAACCTAAGCCGGCGATCTCACCCGGCCCGCTTGTTCAAGATCGCCGTGGCCGCCCGCGAGTTGGGCTTTCTCTGCAGGAAGTCGCTGATGTACTTTCCGGCGTCGATCAGTTTGTCGAGATCGATGCCGGTATCGATGTCCATGCCGTTCAGCATGTAGACCACGTCTTCGGTGGCAACATTGCCCGTCGCGCCCTTCGCGTAAGGGCAGCCTCCCAAGCCGGCCGACGATGTGTCGTATTGCCAGACGCCCATCTCCAGCGAGGCCAGCGTATTGCCCAACGCCTGGCCATAGGTGTCGTGGAAGTGGCCGGAAACGTCGTCGATGCTGTAGTGTTTCAGCGCCGCTTCCAAGGCCCGCTGCACCTTCGTTGGCGTACCCACGCCGATGGTGTCGGCCACCCCGATGTGCTGCACGCCGATCTGTTTCATGAGGCGCGCGACCAGCGCCACCCGATCCGGCGCGACCTCGCCCTCATACGGGCAACCGACGGCGCAGGAGATCGCCCCGCGGACGCGGATGCCTTTGGCTTTCGCCGCCTCGACCACTGGCGCAAACCGCTCAATGCTCTCCTCGATCGAGCAATTGATGTTGCGCTGGCTGAACGCTTCGCTGGCCGCGCCGAACACCACGATCTCGTCGGGCCGGCTCGCCACCGCGGCTTCGAAACCCTTCATGTTGGGCGTGAGCACCGAATAGCGCACGCCGGCCTTGCGCTGAATGCCGGCCATCACCTCCGCGTTGTCGGCCATCTGCGGTATCCACTTCGGCGACACGAAACTGGTGACTTCGATTTCCTTCAGCCCCGCGTCCTGCAGGCGGTGCACCAGCCCGATCTTGACCTCGGCGGGCACCGGCGACTTTTCGTTCTGCAAGCCGTCGCGCGGGCCGACGTCGACAAGTTTGACTTTGTTGGGCAGTTTCATACGGCTCCTAGTATCCCCTCTGCCGATCAACCACACCTGCAAGGGGTTCTCCCCGTTGGAATGCGCCGATCTTGCGGGCGATCTGCGCGACGGTTTCGCCCCGCAGCGTGCGCGCAGCAGTGTGCGGTGTGACAGTGACCTTGGGGTGGTTCCAGAACGGGTGGCCCGGCGGCAGCGGCTCGGTGCGAAACACGTCCAAGGTCGCGCCCGCGAGATGCCCGGAGTCCAGCAGCGCGATCAAATCGTCTTCCACCAAGTGCGAGCCGCGCGCTACGTTGATGACGTACCCGCCGGGCATCAGGCGCCCCATGCTCTTGGCATTCATGATGTTCTCGGTCTCGGGGGTGAGTGGCAAAAGGCACACCAGCACCTTCGTTGCGGCCAGGAAGTCATCGAACTGCTCGGTCCCTGCGTAGCAGCGCACGCCGGGCAGGTCCTTTTGCGCACGGCTCCATCCCCGCACGGGAAATTCAAACTGCGCCACGGCTTGCGCAACACGCTCACCGAGGACACCCAGGCCCATGATGCCCACCGGAAATTGTTCGCGGTTGCTCGGCTTGCGGTACGACCAGGCGCCATGCCGCACATCGTCCTCATAACAATCGAGCTCGCGAAAGTGCCGGATCAGCGCGTGGCAGACGAACTCGGCCATCTGCACCGCCATGCCACCGTCGTCGATGCGAACCACAAGGGCTTCGGTCGGAAGGCTGAGCCGCAACAGCCCGTCGACGCCGGCACCGATGTTAAAGATGCCTTTGAGTTTGGGTTGCTCGTCGAGAAATTGCTGCGGCGGCGCCCAGACCACGGCATGGTCGGCATGCGGCGCACCCGGATGCCACTCGTCGACAGTCGCGTGGGGCAAGGCCGAGCGCAGGGCGTCGACCCAGGGGGCGGCCTTGGTGGCGCTGGCGCAAAAGAGGATTTTCATGCAATGACCGCCGGCGGTGACGCCAATTTCAGCAACTCGGCCCCCTCCGCCACCTGATCCCCCGGCCCATACATGAGCTCGGCCACGGTGCCGTCGGCGGGGGCGGCGATGGTGTGCTCCATTTTCATGGCTTCCATCACCGCAAGCGCTTGGCCCTTGCTCACCTTGTCGCCCACCTTGACGGCAAATGAGACCACCTTGCCCGGCATGGGCGCGGTAAGCCGGCCGGTATCGGCCTCACCTTCGCCCGCATGCGCCAGCAGATCGATATTCAGAATCTGCGCCGCGCCGCGTGACGTGAAGACATGGTCGGTCTCGCCGCTGGCATAGACGGACGCAACGATGCGCTGACCCGCAAAGTGGATGTCGATCGCTTCGCCCAGAGGGCTGAACGCCAGGATGCCGGAGACGTTGCCGACGGTCAGTGCCAGCGCACCGTCATGTAAATACGCCAGCTGGGCCTTTGCGTGCTCACCAGCGAACTCGAACTCAAAGGGACGCGTGTTGACGCCGTGTGAACGCCAGCCATCACGCCGGCTGAAGGGGTCGTTGCTTTCCAATGCCTTCTCCTGCAGAAGCGTCTGCGCTATCGCGGCCGCAACGGCCAGCGGCAAACCCAGCGGCTGCTGCTTGAAGAGAACGGCCTCTTCGCGCGGGATCAGCGCAGTGTCCAGGTCGGCTTTCGCGAACGAAGGGCTGCGCACCACGTAGCGCAGAAACTGCACATTGGTCGCCAAGCCGACGATGTGCGTCTGCGCCAGCGCTTCGTCCAGCCGGGCCAGTGCCTGCTCGCGCGTGTCGCCGTGGACGATCAGCTTGGCGATCATCGAGTCGTAGTAGGGCGAAATGGCATCACCTTCGTCAAACCCTGCATCAATGCGCACCGGCGCCGGTTCATGAAAAGACGCCGCATCGGCATTGCGCCGGAACGCCACGTGCGCCGGCCACCGCGCAACGTCGAGCCGCCCCGTGGCCGGCAAAAAATTCTTGTCGGGGTTTTCGGCGCAGATGCGCGCTTCGATCGCATGGCCGCGAATCTTGAGGTCTTCCTGCCGCAGCGGTAGCGGCTCGCCCGAAGCCACGCGCAGTTGCCACTCCACCAAATCGAGCCCGGTGATCGCTTCGGTCACGGGATGCTCCACCTGCAGTCGCGTATTCATCTCCATGAAGAAAAAACTCATTTCGCCGCCGGGCCGCT
>JBKJTX010000228.1:0-6156 GCA_046590315.1 Ramlibacter sp.
TGGTGATCGCCTTGGGATCTGTGTCGCGCCAGCTCATGGCGCGGGTTTGGCCCCCGGCAATACCTTGAAAGCCAACGTCCCCAACCCCAGCGACACCGCAATCGCTCCAAGCACCGCGGCGTAGGTCTCAACGCCGAACGTATTTGCGCTTCCGGCCACGGCGCCAGTGATCCACTGCATGACGGCCACCCCGAGGAACATCGCCATCGTGAACATGGCCATCGCGCGGCCGGTCATGTGCGGTGGGTACGAAGATCGAACGTCGGCGTACTGCAGCGTGCCAAAACCGGCCAGCAAACTCACCGCCAGCGCGAGCGCCACGTCACCATACGCGCCGCGATTCACGGCCATCAAGATGAACAAGCCCGCGGTGGTGAGAGCGCAGGTCATGATCCAGCGCCGACGGCTCTTGTCGCCGGGGTCGAGGCGGCCGAACAGCAGTGGGCCGGCCATGCCGACGATGGAGATGACCACAGCAACGTTGCCTGCTTGCACCAGGCTGAAGCCGTGACGCTCGATCAGCAGCGGCCCGAGCCACAGCCCGCGCAATGTCATGAACGACGAATACGTGGTGAGCGCCAGAGCAAAGATGCCGATGGTGTGCGGCAGGCGAAACAGCTCGCCATAGCCGCGCAGCGCGGCGCTTATGTCCAGCTTCTGGGGCGGCTGGTCGGCAGTGTCGTCGCGCACGAAGACGAAGATGGCCAGCCACGCCATGGCTGCGATCAAAGCGAGTGCGACAAAGCCGACCCGCCATGACGCCGCCTCAATCGTCCACGCGAGCGGCGTTCCGGTGAGCAGCAGGCCGACCGAGCCCAAGCCGAGTGCCGCGCCGTTCACCGCGGCGAACCGCGTCGGCGCAAAGCTGCGCGCGATAAACACGGTGCACACCAAAAAAGCCGGGCCGCAGCCGATGCCGGTGAGTATCTGTCCGGCAATCAGCACGCTGTAGTTTGGCGCGGCGGCCATGACCAGCGCCCCGACGATCGCCAGCGGAAACACCGCAACGATGGTGCGGCGTGGGCCGTACACGTCGATGGCCATGCCCATAAAGAGTTGCAGGCCGGCAAAAGAGAAGTGGAATGCCGCGGCGAACAAGCCGAGCTGCTGCGGCGACAGGGCAAAGTCTTTCGCCAATGAAGGCGCCATGATCGACGCTGCCGTACGGAAAGCCTGGCTGAGCGCAAAGCCGCTGATCAACACCAACAGCATCACCCAGGCGGTGCGCGTGTCGTAGGAAGTTGTTGGGGCTTGCACGCCCGTGACTTTACAGGGGCGGCGCGACTCCCGGCCTCCTAAGCGCCCCGCATAATGCACGCCAACAACAAGGAGCAAGCGATGTATACCAAGAACCTCTTCGCGCTGCTGCTTGCCGCGCTCACCCTGGCCGGCTGCGCCACTTCGCAGCCAAGTGCGTCCATACCCGCAGCCGACGGAATTTACGGCGACCCGCAAGCGTGGCTTTGCCGTCCCGGCCGTGCCGACTTGTGCGCGAAGGCGCAAACGGTGACCGCCATTGCCGCCGACGGCAGCCGCACCGTGCAAACCTTCGCGCCGCGGGCTGATGCGCCCATCGATTGCTTCTATGTGTACCCCACGATCTCGCAGGCGCCCACCGGCAATAGCCCGCTGACGGCCGGACCCGGGGAGAACCGCGCGGTGGCGATGCAATTCGCTCCCTTTAACTCGGTCTGCCGGCCGTTCGCACCGGTCTACCGCCAAGTCACCCTCGCCGGGCTGGCGAGCGTGTTGCGCGGGCAGGGGATGCCCGTCGACCAGCAGATCGGCCTGAACGACGTGCGCGAGGCCTGGCGCCACTATCTCGCGCACGACAACCAAGGCCGCGGCGTGGTGTTGATCGGCCATTCGCAGGGCACGCGGATGCTCACGGAGCTGATCAAGCGCGACATAGAAGGCAAGCCGCAGCAAAAGCTGATCGTCTCGGCACTGCTGATCGGGCTCAATGTAGAAGTGGCGGCCGGCGCCGACGTGGGAGGCACCTTCAAGCAGATGCCGCTGTGCCGCCGCGCCGATCAGACCGGATGTGTGGTGGCGTACACCACGTTTCGCGCCTCGTCACCTCCACCAGACAACGCTCGATTTGGCCGCGCCAAAACGCCCGACGTGGAAGTGGCGTGCGTCGACGTGATGCAGCTCACCGGCATGCCGGTCAAGGCGATGATGGCTCCGCGCGTAAATCTGCTCGGCCAGCCTGACGCCGCCGCGCCCTGGATGCAGGCTGTGGCGCCGGTCACCAGCGACTTCGTCGACATGCCAGGCATGTATCGGGCGGCCTGCACGAAGCAGGGCCTCAACTCTTATGCGGCGCTGAGTGTCGACGCTGGCGCACGTGGTGTGCGAACTGACGCCATCCCGGGTGACCTGATTGTCGGCGACCGCCTGTACACCGATTGGGGCCTGCACCTGATCGATATGAATATCTTCATGGGCAATCTGCTGGCGCTTGTGCAGCGCCAAGGCGCAGCTTATCGATAGGCTGGGTCCCGCGCGGTCAACCACAGCCGCAAGTCGAACTCCAGTTGCGGGTAATTCGGCTCCATGTGCTGGCACAGCGCATAGAAAGCCTTGCCGTGCTCGCGCTCCTTGAGGTGCGCCAGCTCGTGCACGACGATCATGCGCAGAAAATCGGCAGGAGCCTCCTTGAATAACGTGGCGATTCGAATCTCGCGCTTGGACTTGAGCCGGTTGCCCTGCACGCGGGACACGGTGCTGTGCGTGCCGAGCACGTTCTTCATGATGTGGAGTTTCGGGTCGTAGGCCACCTTGGCCAGCGGCGGCGCACTCCTCATGTAGCCCGTTTTGAGCTCGCTCACGTAGTCGTAGAGGGCGCGCTCGGTGCGCACGTCATGTGTTTCGGGGTGGCGCTGCGCGACGGTGTCCGCGAGTCGACCCGCCTTGATCAGTTCGCGGACTTGCGCGAGGAGCTCAGGCGGATAGCCGCGGAGGTAGGGGAGTGGCGCTTCGTCCGTCACTCACTGGTCCGATCGAAGTGCACGCGGCGCGTTCGCTGGCAAAAAGCGTGGGCGTCAGTATCGGTGCGTCGGTGGGAGGGTTCGCCGGACTGCATGTCTTCGGTTTGTGGGGGTGTGCGGTCGGTGCCGCGCTCGGCGCTGCGGTGGGCCTGATTGTCGCTCGGGTATTGAGGCGGCGCACCATAGCGAGGACAAGAAGGCGGCGCAAAAAGCCGTTGGCTGAACGCTAAACTGCGGTTTTATCCGGAGGAACGCAGATGGCCAGCTTGAGCGCGAAGTACATGGAAGCACTGGGGCAACTGGAGCAGTTCGCGGGCAGGACATCCCCCGACGCTCCTTTGCTGACGCATCTGTTGACCGGGGTGCGGGTCGAGCCCGTCGGTGACCCCCTCGACAGCGACGACGACAGTGGCCTGCTCAAGCTCACATTTCCAGGCGGGAATCAGATCGAAGTGATCGCGCAGCATTACTTTGGCCTGGTGGTGGCGGAAAGCGTTCAGTTCGAACAGCTGATCTCGCTGCCCGAGGGTGATCAGTCGGAGATTTTGCAAACACCCGTGCAAAAGCGCATCCGCGAGCTGAGGGAGTACCTGCGCGGCAAGCACGATCTGGATTGATTCGGGCAGCAGTCAAGGCTACGGCTTCCTTGCGCCGCAACTCAATTCACCTCCACGGTGACCCGCAAGAACGTCGCCGCGATCAGCGTCGTCCCCGGGTACTGGCACTGATTCTGGCTCTCGAACAGCGTCACCAGCTCGCTGCGTAGCTGGTCGGCCGTGCCCGTCTTGCCCGCCGCGTCAAAGGCGTTCATGGTGGGTCCGTAGTACTGCCGGAACGTTTCCACGAACTCCGTGGGAGTGCCCTTGAAGTCGAACACGTAGCTGTCGCGCTCACACGTGATCGCTTCCCAAGCGATGCCGGCAGCGCCGAAGCGCTCGGTCACGTTGGTCGGGACGCCCCAGGTCATCGGGCTGATGAAACCTTCGGGCGGCGGCGGTGCGTAGGCCGCGCTGATCTTCAGGATCTGCGCAACCAGCGTCGGGTCATTCGGAATCCAGTTGCCCATGACGATCTTGCCGCCGGGTTTGGTCACGCGCACCATCTCGCGCGCGACGTCAGAGGGCCGAGGTGCGAACATTGCGCCGAAGACGCTGATGACGCGGTCGAAGCTCTTGTTTTCCAGACCGCCCAGGTCGCAGGCGTCGCCTTCCAGAAACTGGCAGCTGGCGGACAAGCCCGCCTGCGCCGCGCGCCGGGTGGCCGCGGCGACCAGATTGGCAGCGATGTCGACACCCAGCACGTTGGCGCCCAGCTTGGCGGCGGGAATGGCGGTGGTGCCGTCGCCGCAGCCCAGGTCCAGCACTTTCATGCCGGGCTGAATGCCAGCTTGCCGCACCACGTCTTCGCCGCTTTCGCGCATGCTGTCGGCGATGCGGGTGAAGTCGCCTCTTTCCCAAAGCGCCTTGTTGGGGTTGGTCATGACTTCACCTTCTCGATCATGTGATGGATAACGTGGCTGTGCTCGTGCTGCGGGCTGAACATCACGATCTCGGCATCGGTATCCACTTTCACGTTGTGGCCGGGCGGCCAGTAGAAGAGGTCGTTGGTCTGGACTGTTTCCGTGTTGCCTGAATCGTCGGTGGTGGTGATCTGGCCCTTGACGACAAAACCCCAATGCGGACACTGGCACGAGTTGTGATCGAGGCCGACAAAGAGGGGCGTCGTGTCGACGCCCGCCGACAGGCTGAAGTATTCGCCGCTGATCTTTCCATAGCCGGTGGCGTCGCCGAAGTTCAGGCGCTGCCGGATCACCGCGCCGGGAATCTCCAATTGAACGTCCACCTCATCTTTTGCCATGTGCATGCTGCTCTCCTTGTGAAATGTCAACGGGTGCCGGAACCTGCCGCCTGCGCGTTGCACCCATGAAGCGATAGACGGCATACTCATGATCCGCATCGGCCGTTCCTGAAACGTTCCCGCCGCGGGCCGGAAGGAATCCTGGATGTCTTTGCAGATACGCTTGCTCGGCCATTTCGCCATCGCTGCCGGCGCGGCGGCGGTGGCTAAAGGCGCCCAAGCACAGCCGCAGCTCACCCGCCGCGCCGCCGAGCTCATTCAGCTGCTGAGCCTGCAGCCCCAGCGCAGTCTCGCGAACGAGCAGGTGGTTGAGGCGCTCTGGCCCCACCTCGACCCGGATGCCGGCGCGGCGAACTTGCGCAAGGCTGCCTTTTACGCGCGCCAATTTATCGGCGAACCCAATGCGCTTGTGCTGCGAGCCGGCCGCGTAATGCTGTTGCCCGAGGGTGCCTTCGAGTGCGATGCGCTGCACTTCGAACTTGCAGCCGACCAAGCGCTGGCCGATGCAGATGCGCAGCGCTGCAAGTCGGCGGCCGATCTCTATGGCGGCGAGCTGCTGCCTGAATTTCGGTACGAGCCCTGGACCGAAGCGCCGCGCCAGCGCCTGCGGGACAAATACCTGCAGCTGTTGCGCAAGGCCGGCGACCTGGAGCGGCTGGTCCGCGAAGAGCCTGGCGATGAAGCTGCGCACGTGCAACTGATGCGCGAGGAACTGGCTGCCGGGCGTCGATCGTCGGCACTGCGCTGGTACGGCCATCTGCGCGACAACTTGCAGCAGTCGGTGGGCGTCAAGCCGGGACCCCAGGCCGCGGCGTTGTACCGCGAGTGTGTGGCGGGAATGGAAGGCACGGCTCCGCGCTTTGTGGGCCGCGCACTTGAACTCGTGCGCGTGTTGTCTTGGCTGCGCTCCAGCAGGTCGGGCCGTCCGGGCGGCGCCGTCGTGCGCGCGCCCGCCGGTATGGGCAAAACGGCGTTTTGCCGGCGCATTGCGGATGAAGCGCGAGGCCTGGGTTGGCAAGTGCGTTTGGTGCAGGCGAGCGACTGGACCCGCCCTTACGGCATCACCGCTGACCTGGTGGAACCGCTTTTGAGCGAGTTGCCGGATCCGAGTGACGCGATCGGTCCTCACGCACACGCCGTCCTGGCGGCCATGGCTCCCGCACGATTCGATAGCGAGCCCCTCGTCTTGCCGATCGGCCGTCATCAAATGGTGGGCGCAGTGCGGCGCCTGTTGCTCGCCACCGCTGCGGACCAGCCCGTGCTGGTAATCGTGGACGACGCGCACGCCGCAGATGACGCCAGCGCC
>JBKJTX010000233.1:0-4173 GCA_046590315.1 Ramlibacter sp.
CCAGGCTGCCGGTGGGCTCGTCGGCCAACAACACGGCGGGCTGCACCACAAAGGCCCGGGCCAGCGCGACGCGTTGCTGCTCGCCGCCTGAAAGCACCTTGGGATAGTGGCCCAGCCTGGCGCCGAGGCCGACGCGCGCCATCATTTCCGTGGCGGTCTTGCGCGAATCCTTGCGGCCCGCCAGTTCCAGGGGAAGCATCACGTTTTCGAGTGCGGTCAGATTGCCCAGCAATTGGAAACTCTGGAACACAAAGCCTACCTGACGTGCCCGCATGGCGGCACGCTCGTCTTCGCTGATGTCAAAGAGATCCTGGCCGGCCAGCCGGACGGTGCCCCGCGTGGGCGTATCCAGCCCGGCAATGATGGACAGCAGCGTGCTCTTGCCCGAACCGGACGCGCCCACGATCGCGGCGGTCTCCCTGGGCGCGAGGGTGAAATCGATATCGCGCAAAATGTCGAGCGTGCCCGTCGAATCGGTGACCGATTTGTGCACATGGTCGACGGAAATGATGGGATCAGACATGTTTGCTGGAAGTTGGGGCCGTCGTCACTTTATCGCGGCCGCGTTAGCTGGCTGTTATGCGGGGCGAGCCGCTGCCGCCGCGAAAACAATCCTGGTGGTGGGCGACTCGCTCAGCGCCGAGTATGGCCTGAAGCGCGGCTCCGGCTGGGTCGCGCTGCTTGAAAGGCGGTTGGCGGAACAAAAGCTTCCAGCCGCGGTCGTCAATGCCAGCATCAGCGGCGACACCACATCGGGCGGGCGCTCGCGCATGGCGCGTTTGCTGGCCCAGCACAAGCCGGCCGTGGTGGTGATCGAACTGGGCGCCAACGATGCGCTGCGCGGCTTGCCGCTGGGCATGACCGAAGACAATCTCTCGCACATGACGCAAGCCGCGCAGAAGGCAGGCGCCAAGGTGCTGCTGGTCGGCATCCAGGTGCCGCCTAACTACGGCAGCGACTATGCGAACCGCTTCGCAGGGCTCTACCAGAAAGTCGCCAAGTCGAACAAGGCGGCGCTGGCGCCGTTTCTTCTTGCCGGTGTGGCGGACGATCCTGATCCCACGCGCTGGTTCCAGGCGGACCGCATTCATCCCAAGGCCGAAGCACACCCCCGCATGCTGGACAACGTCTGGCCCGAACTGAAGAAGCTCGTCGCGTGAGCGTGCACCTGATTGCCGCGACCGAAGCGATTGCGCGACTGGCCGACTTCGGCGCCGTCATCGACGCGCGCAGTGAGGCGGAGTACGCCGAGGACCATCTTCCAGGCGCCGTGAACTGGCCTTCCCTCAATGACGAGGAGCGCAAGCTGGTGGGCACTCTCTACGAACAGGTCAGCCCGTTCGACGCGCAAAAGCGCGGGGCGGCGCTGGTGGCGGCCAACATCGCAAGGCACATCGAACGCGAAGTGATCGACAAGCCACGCACGTGGCAACCGCTTGCGTATTGCTGGCGCGGTGGCAAGCGCAGTGGCTCGCTGGGCCTGGTGCTCGGGCAGATCGGCTTCAAGGTGAGCGTGATCGAGGGCGGGTACAAGGCCTTTCGCAGCGCCCTGCTTGCAGCCCTCCCCGTGCTCGTCGCCCCGCTGGATCTGCGCGTGATCTGCGGGCCAACCGGCTCAGGCAAGACCCGGTTGCTGCACGCCCTGGCGCAAGCCGGCGCCCAGGTGCTCGACCTGGAGGGGCTGGCGAGCCATCGCAGTTCGGTGCTGGGAATGATCCCGGGCCAACCGCAGCCTACGCAGAAGCGATTCGATACGCTGGTGTGGGACGCCGTGCGCAGATTCAATCCAGCACGGCCCGTCTTCGTGGAAAGCGAAAGCCGCAAGGTCGGCAACGTCGCAGTGGCGGACGCACTCATTGAACGTATGCGCGCCAGCCCTTGCCTGCGACTGGAACTCGCGGACGAGGAACGCGTGAAGCTTCTTATGGAGGACTACGACTTCTTCGTCAGAGATCAGGCGCTCTTTTGCGAACGTCTGGCCGCGCTCACCGAGCTGCGCGGCAAGGCCGTGGTGCGGGGCTGGCAAGAGGAAGTCGAGGCGGGGAATACCGAGAACGTGGTGCGCGAGTTGCTGGTCAAACACTACGACCCAGGCTACGCCGCGTCGATCGTGCGCAACTTTGCGAAATTCGGGCAAGCCACGGGTGTCTTCCCGGTGGACCGGTCGCCGGAAGCGATGGCGCGTCTGGCGGCGGAAATTCTGCTTTAGGCTTGAGGCGGTACGCCGGGCGCGGGATTGCCACCTTCGGACACGCCCGGCTCGCCGGACTGCCCGTCTTCTCCGGGCGCCTCTGTCTTGCGATCAGCCTTGGATCTGAGCTTCTCTTCCTTCTTCTTCTTCTTGGCCAGCTCTTTCTGCCGCTTTTCGTATCCGTAATTGGGTGTCGCCACAGAACCTTCCGTTTCTAGTCGTCAATGGGACCAATGTAAGCGATAAACCCTCCGGCCGGTAACGCCGGCATCCCACATCAGCCGAGCGCCAACATCGCTTGCTCCAGGTCCGCTTGCAGGTCATCCACGTCTTCCAGTCCGATCGAAAAACGAACCAGCGTCCCCTTCCAGGCAACGCTGCGGCGCATGGTAGCGAGGTTGTACGGCACCACCAAGCTCACCGGCCCGCCCCAGGAGTAACCCAGCTTGAAGAGCTTCAGCCGGTCACAGAATGCATCGGCCTGTGTCGCGCTGAAGCGTTCATGCAAGACGATAGAGAACAGTCCCGCGGCCAAGCCGCCGGCCGCAACGCCAAAGCCCCTCGCGTTGGCGCCGCAGAGCACGCGCCAGTGGTTGTGGCCAGGAGAACCCTCGAACGCGGGGTGCAGCAAGTGCGCCACCTCGGCTCGCTGCCCCAGCCACGCGGCGAGAATCCGCGCGGCTTCGTCCTGGGCGCGATAACGCAGCGGCAACGTCGACAAGGATCGCAGCACCGCTTCGGCGTCATTCGCAGCAACGCCCCAGCCGACCCGCATGTGCGTGCCTTTGAGCTTGAGATGCAGCGCGTCATTGCGGGTGACGACCGAACCCATGAGCACGTCGCCCCCGCCGCTGGGATATTTGGTGAGCGCATGCACCACGATGTCCGCGCCGCTGCCGCACACCTGCGCCTGGCCAGTTCCCAGGTCGAAGCCATTGAACGCGAGGCCCGCGCCCCAGGTGTTGTCCAAGGCACTGGTGATGCCATGCCGCCTGCAAATGTCCGCGAGCTGAGCCAGCGGCACAAACTCCATCGTGACTGAGCCTGGCGCCTCCAGCCACACCAGCTTCGTCGCCGGGCCGATGCGGACTTCGAGGTCGGCCGGGTTCATCGCGTCGTAGATCTGGTGCGTGATGCCCCAGTTCTTGAGCTCACCCTGCGCCAGCGCCTTGGACGGCCCATAGGCGTTGTCGGGAATGAGAACCTCATCGCCCGACTTGAGCAAGGCCATGTTGACGTTGGCAATGGCGGCAAGTCCGCTGGGCACCAGGATGCAATGCTTGCCGCCTTCGAGCTGCGCGATGCGCTCCTCCAGCATGAAGGTGGTAGGCGTGCCATGCAAGCCGTAGGTGTAGCCCTTTTTCTGCTGCCAGTCGCGCGCGCGCATGGCCGCGACGTTCGGGAAAATAACCGTTGAGGCCTTGAAGACACCAGGCTGGGGCGCGGCGAAACCCGCCGGTGGCACGTAGGGATGGTGGATGAGGTCGGTGATCAGCTTGCTCATGCCTAAACCTTCCACTTCTCCAACAGCTTCTCCGGCCCCATGCTGTCGTAAACCTCGAACGGCTGGTGAATCCACGGGTTGGTCGGCAGGAACTCCACAGAATAATCGGGCGTGAACGCCGAGAGGCCTTTGGTCCAGATCACTGCGCTGCGCAGTTCGGTGATGGGCGCGTAGCTGGTGCGAAGCATATCGAGCACGGCATTGAGCGTGTGGCCGGAGTCGGCGAGGTCGTCGATCAGCAGCACCTTGCCGGCGATCTCACCTCTGGGCGTTGTGATGTAGCGCGCGATGTCCAGGTGGCCCTGCACCGTTCCGGCTTCTGCGCGATAGGAGCTGGTGGACATGATGGCGAGCGGCTTGTCGAAGATGCGCGAGAGGATGTCGCCGGGGCGCATGCCGCCGCGCGCGAGACACAGGATGGTGTCGAACTGCCAGCCCGACTGGTGCACCTTGATCGCCAGCTTCTCGATCAGGTTGT
>JBKJTX010000331.1:0-26197 GCA_046590315.1 Ramlibacter sp.
TGTGGATGCGCAGTCGCAAATCGGCGTTACCCGCGAAATCGATGTACACACATGCCGTGTCTGCCGGGATGAGATCCAGTTCGTCGTAGCTAAGCACCCGGCTGTAGCACCCCAGGCCTTCGCAGAAGGCGCGGTTGCCCGCCGAGGTGAGGCCGATCACTTCGATGTCAGGACGCTGCGCCAGCATGAACGCCGTGCCGTACGCCGTCTTGCTCGACGCGCTGGAGAGCAAGACTGCATTCGCCCCATAAAATTCGTTGTCGGCCAAAAAGTCGTCGATCAACCAGGAGGTGATGAAGAGTGGACGCAAGAGAGCCTGCACATCGCGCGAGCCATGCGCATAGAATGGGTCGGCAGCGCAGCGCAGGTACTGGTTGTACACACCGTGCAATTGCGCGCGGTGGGCGGATGCGTCACTGAAACCCGAAGCGTCGATGCCATTGGGTTGCAGCACGGCCTGGTTGGCCATGGGCCAGTAGCCGTAGAGCGATTCGCCGACCGCCACGCCGGGATGCAGTGACTGCACCACCGTCCCGAACCCCCACACCGGAACGATGCCCCAGCCGGCTTCACCTGTCGGGAAAAACTGCCAGTAGTTCATCGCCTCGCCGAACGCGGCGTAGGTGATGTTGTTGGCGGTGAGGGCGAAAAAATCCACGCGCACGCGGACCTGGCCGTCGGCAAGCCGCGCGTCGTCCAGCGTGGTGATGCGCGTGGTCGCCAATTCGTTCTGGCGGATGTGGAGAGTGGTGGTCGTCATTCGTCCGTGCGAGACATCCGGTGTCAGATCAAATTGATCTTGACGTCGATGTTGCCGCGGGTGGCGTTCGAGTACGGACACACTTGGTGGGCGGCGTTGATCAGGTTTTGCGCGGCATCACGCTCCATACCCGGCAGACTGACGTTCAGGCGCGCGGCGACACCGTACGCATTGGGGATCGGCCCCAGGTCAACTTCGGCGTCGACAGCCAGGTCGGCGGGCACGGCGATCTTCATCTTGGTGGCAACGGCCTTGATGGCGCCGATGAAGCAGGCGGAGTAGCCGGCGGCGAACAGCTGCTCGGGGTTGGTGCCGTTGCCGGCCGTGCCGGGGGGCGACAGCTTGATGTCGAGGCGCCCGTCATCGGTGCGGGAGGCGCCGTCGCGCCCGCCGGTGGTGTGGGCTTTGGCGGTGTACATCACTTTTTCGAGTTGGGTCATGGTGGTTCCTTAAAGGAAATTGAGGTTGAAGAGAAAGGGAGGATCAGCCTGCGAGGCGCGCACGCAGGCTCTGAATCTGGCGAGTGAGTTTGCCCAATTCGGTGAGCGAACATTGGCTGGCGCTCAGGACGCAAGCGGGGACTTTTTGGGCGCGCGCCTTAAGTTTGCGACCCGCGCCGGTCAGCGTGACGTGTACGCGCCGTTCGTCTTCGACGGCGCGAATGCGGGCGATCAGGCCGGCCGATTCGAGTCGCTTGAGCAGCGGTGTGAGCGTGCCGGAGTCCAGGTACAGGCGCTTGCCGAGCTCGGAAACCGAAAGGCCATCGCGCTCCCACAACACCAGCATCGTCAGGTATTGCGGATAGGTGAGCCCCAGCTCGTCAAGCAAGGGCTTGTACAGCTTGGTCATCGCCAGCGACGTCGAGTAAACCGCAAAGCACAGCTGGTTATCGAGCAACAGAGCTCGTTCGGGATTAATAGCTAGCGGCATGCCCGAATGATAGCGTAAAATTCAATTGTGTGCAATGTATCAGTTTGGCGTAAGCTAAAAGTCCGAAGGTTGTGGCCTGACTCAGAAAGCGAACCCATGAGCTTCCAACGATTGTGCTTTTCCCTTCTGATGGCGGCTTGCGCGGCCTTTCCTTCACAAGCCGCGGAACTGCTGGTGCCGGCGTACTTCTATCCGAACGCGTCCCGGCCACGGGCCGACTACTGGGCCGAACTTGCAGCCACAGCCCCCACGGCGACCATCACGGCAGTGCTCAATCCGGCCAGCGGTCCGGGAACCTTCGCCGACTCCAACTACGTGACTGTGATCGGGCGCCTGCAACAGGCGGGCGGTCGGGTGATCGGCTATGTCTCCACCCGGTACGCCACCCGCCCGCTGAGCGAAGTGGCTGCGGATATCAACACGTACATCGCGCTTTATGGCGTGCAGGGGTTCTTCATCGACGAGATGACGAGCGACGCCGACGCCGGACACGTGCAGTTCTATCAGTCTGTCTACAACTACATCAAAGGCTTGAACGCGCAGTACGTGGTGGTCGGAAATCCAGGGACGAACACGGCCGAAATTTACGCCAGCCTGCCGCTGGCGGACCAACTCGTGGTGTTCGAGAACAGCGCCGCCGCCTACGTGTCGTACACCCCCATGCCATGGCAGCAGGCGTATCCGCACAACCGGTTCGCGCACATCGTCTACAACGCCTCGCGCAGCCAGATGAACAAGATCGTTGCGGGGGCGGGGGCCCGCGGCGCTGCCAATCTCTTTGTGACCAGTGACAGGTTGCCGAACCCCTACGACATCCTTCCCAGCTACTGGGCCGACGAGGTCAATCGCGCTGCGTCAGCCAACTAGGCCTGTCTTAACGGCCCGTGAAGCGGGCGGGCCGGCGCTCAATGAACGACTTCACGCCCTCGGCGGCGTCCTCGCTATTCGACAAGCGCTGCTGGACGGCAATGAATTCATCCATGGCGGCCAGGGGCCCGTGCTCTAGCGCCTTGACGGCGTTCAGGCGCGTCGCCACCACCGCCATGGGCGCTTGCGCGGCGATCGCCTCCGCGATTCGCACCGCCTCTTCAAGCTCCTCACCCACCGGCACGATCTTCTGAACGAAGTTGAGGCGCATCGCCTCGACGGCGCCGAACTCGTCGCCGGTGAGCAGATGCAGCATGGCGTTTCCCAAGCCCGCGCGTTCAGCCATGCGCAGCGTCGCGCCGCCAGTGGCCATGATGCCGCGCTTGACCTCCAGCTGCGAAAAGCGGCAATTGTCCGCCGCTACCACGATGTCGGCGGCCAGCATCAACTCGATCCCGAGCGTGTACGTGATGCCCTTCACGGCCACCACCATCGGCTTGGTACGCCGCCGGTAGCCGGGCGTACCCAGGTCGGTCGGCTCGACCAACCCGAGCGGGACCGGCTTTTCGCCGCGCTGCATCAAAGGCGCGAGGGTCGGCAGGTCGAGACCGGCGGTAAAGTGCGGCCCGAACGCGTGCAACACGCCGACATGAAGTTCGTCTTCGTCGTCCAGCCGCGTGTAGGCCTCGCCCAGCTCGCGGTACATCCGCGGCGTGAAGCCGTTGTACTTTGCCGGCCGGTTGATGCCGATCAAAAGCAATGGGCCTCGGCGCTCAGTGGTGATGGTGCCTTCAGGCGGGGCTGTGTTGTTCATGGTCAGGAGAAGTTCAGGTTAACGATGCGCAACCAGGGCAGGCTGAGCGAGCCCGAGTCAATGACCTCCCGGCTCACGCCGACGATATCGAGCAGCATCTGCGCCATGTTACCGGTGATCATCGCTTCAGACAGCGCGGCACCGAGCTCGCCGCCTTCGATCGCGAAGCTGTTTTTGATCACGCCAGAAAAGTTGCCGTTGGCCGCAGGCATGCCCATTGACAGACGGCCCACCAACGCACCGCGCCGCACGCCGCCGACCATCTCGGCAAGCGGCGTCGTTCCCGGCGCGATTTCCCAGCCGCCCGTCGCCACCGGCACGTGCGGCAAGCTCGTCTTGCGGCTGCCGTACAGGCTGGGCGTAAGCGTCAGCAACCTGCCTTCGCGCACCACCGTGACAGCCGGCGTCGTGAAGCCGTCACTCGACAAGGCCGCGACACCAGGCGCATCGAAGCGGCTGCGGAGAGTAAACAAACTCGAAGCGACGAGCTGCCCCACACTGTCCTTGTAGAGTGAACTGCCCGCGATCAGCTGCATGTCGCCCAATTGGCCATGCAGCCAGCCCAACAGGTCCGCGACGGCATTGGGCGTGAGCACCACGTCGCCGACGAACTTGTCGCCAAGAGGCCGCGTCTCGATTTGTCGTTGCGTGTCGCGCAACATCTGCGCGATTCCGAAATACTCCTCTGCCGGGCGCTGCGTCAGATCGTTGGCGTCGCCGCCGCAGTAGTTGAACGAACTCGACTTCTTGCCGTCGCGCGCGGTGCCAAAGGCGCCGATGGAGTAGTAGCCGACGCTCGCCGACAAGTCGCTGCCGCCGGTGGTGAGCGTGTGCCAACGCCGCAGCTGGTGCTTGGCGTCGCCTTCATCGATCATCATGCGCGGCGTCTCTTTCTCGCGAAAAGCCAGCAGCTCGCTCACCTTGCCGGCCAGCACGTCGCGGTCCGCTTCTTGAGGCCCCTGAACGAGGCGTGCTTTCTGATTGTTCGAAACCGCGTTGGCTTCGTCGCGCGGCGCCGCTTGGGCGTCATTGAAAAGGCCCGTGATTCGCTCACGCACCGCTTCGTCTGCCAGCTCGGACACTTCGGTGCTCGCCATCCGGCCGTCAACAATGCCGAGCAGCATCAGCTTGGCGGAGTCGGTGCTGCGCAGCAGGCTGGGCTCGTTGTGGGCGACGTTCAATTCGTCCAGGCGGTGGTACAGGGCCGTGACTTGTGCGTGGTCGAATCCGGCCGCGCGCATTTGCCCCAGCGCCTGGGCGGCGGTGTCCTGGAGGTTGAGAGCCTGTTCCATCACTCGCCTCCCAGGTGGGCTTGCACCCGCAGCGCGGGGCCGCCCATCGAAACCACCATGGGCTGCTTCTTGCCGCAATAGCCGCTGCAAGTCCAGTGCATGTCGTTGGACACCGCGTCGGTTGTTTGCAGCACCTTGATCGCCGACCCGGACAGTGTGGAATCCTTGATCGCTCGACCGAGCTTGCCGTTCTTGATCTCGTAGGCGAGCGAAATGCCGAACATGAATTCGGTGGTGGAGTCGGCCTGCCCGTTGCCCGTCTTCATCAGAAAGTAGCCGTCGTCGACGCCGGCGATCATGTCCTCCAGCCGGCTGGTGCCGGGCAGGATCGCCGTGTTGCGCATGCGCACCAGCGGCTCGTCGGAGGGCGCATAGGCGCGTGCGCTGCCGGTCGGTTCCAGGCCCAAGCGCGCGGCCGTCTCGCGGCTGTTCATAAATTCGGTGAGGATGCCATTCTTGATCAGCACGGCGTCGCGCGCGGGCGTGCCTTCGTCGTCGGCATATACCGGGATCATCACTTCTTCGCCCTGGAAAGTATTGGCAATGTCCAGCATGGTCACCAGGTCGCTGGCGACCCGCTGACCCACCAGGTCACGCGTGACGGCGCCACCGAGAACGAGGTCGGCTTCGCAAGGATGGCCCATGGCTTCGTGCGCGAGCACGCCGGCCAGCGCCGGCGCCAGCACGACGGTGTGTTTGCCGCCCCGCGCGGGGACGCCTTCGGCCTTGGCACGCACATGCGCGTGCAACTGGTCGAGCATCGGCGCGAGCACGGCGGGCGACAGATCGAGGTCGGCCAGGCTGCCCTTGCCGCTCACGTACTCCATCAATTCCACGGGCGAGCCGTCCGCGGCGACGGCGGTGAAGATAACGTAGCACAGCGCCCGCTGAATGCTGTTCAGCACGTCGCTGCCCGTGCTCGTGGTGAGCCACTTGCTGTGGTGCTCGTCAGAAAGCAGCACCCGCGTCGACTTGAGATCGGGGTAGCGCTGCTTGCACCATGCTGAGAGCTCGGCCATGCGCTGCACACATTCGTTCTGACCGATGGCCGGACGGCCGCGGAACACATGCTCTCCGCGGTACGTGCCGCCTGGCAGGGGCAACGGGGCCTTCGCCCCGAACCGGCCCATCGCGCCGGCGTTCTGCCGCGCCTGAACCGTCACGCGCTCGATGCCGGCGGGGCTGGTATCGTTGGTGGAAGCAAAGCCCCAATAGCCGCCTTCGTAGGCGCGCGCGCTCGCGCCGGCGTCGGCGGTCTGGGAGTTGAGGGTGAGGTTGCCGTCGACCATGAGGATGCGCCGTTTGCGCAGTTCATGGCGGCGGGTTTCGAGGTAGGTCATGCCGTCTCCAAAAGGTGGCTGGCCGGGGTGTCCGGCGCTCACTCGCATTAAAGCAAAACTGGCGACGGGCATCGGTACAAGCAGGCTGGGCCAAACGCCACTTTCGTTGTATCGTGCCTCCTCAATTGGAGGACGTGACCCATGGTTGACTACATCATCGTCGGTGCCGGATCGGCGGGGTGCGCCCTCGCAGCGCGTTTGACGGAAGACCCCGACATCCGGGTGGTCCTCATCGAGGCCGGTCCGCCTGACAGCAGCGTCCTCATCCATTGCCCGGCCGGCCTCGCGCTGCTCGCCAAGAACGGCCAGGCGAACTGGGCGTTTAACACCGTGCCGCAACCCGGCCTGGGCGGACGGCGCGGCTACCAGCCGCGTGGCAAGGTGGTGGGCGGGTCGAGCTCGGTCAACGCGATGATCTATGTCCGCGGCCATCGCGAAGACTACGACTATTGGGCCGCGCAGGGCAATCCCGGGTGGGGTTGGGATGACGTGCTGCCGTACTTCAAACGCGCGGAACACAACGAGCGCGGCGCCGATGATTTTCACGGCACCGGCGGGCCGCTCAACGTCATGGACCTGCGCAGCCCGAATCGCTTTGGACCGGTCTTCGTCAAGGCGGCGGCGCAAGCGGGCTTTGCTGTCAATCACGACTTCAACGGCGCCGAGCAGGAGGGTGTGGGCATGTACCAAGTGACTCACCGCAATGGCGAACGCTTCAGCGCCGCCAAGGCCTACCTCACTCAAAGCACCCGCGAGCGCAGCAATTTACAACTGATTACCGGGGCCCACACGACGCGTGTGCTGATGGAGGGCAAACGGGCAGTGGGCATCGAGTACTTCCAGGGCGGGCGGTTGCAGGAGCTGCGCGCGAGCGAGGTGATTTTGAGCGCGGGGGCGCTGATGTCGCCGCAGCTCTTGATGTTGTCGGGCATCGGGCCCGGCGCACATCTGCAGGCGCACGGCGTTCCGGTGGTGCTCGATCTACCGGGCGTGGGCGCCCATTTGCATGATCATGTGGACGTGGTGCAAGTGGTGGACGCGCCCAAGCTCACGGAGCTCTTTGGCTTGTCGCTCTCTGGCCTCGGACGCGTGCTGCGCGGTATCTTCGAGTGGCGCAATCTTCGCACCGGGATGCTCACGACCAATTTCGCCGAGGCGGGCGGCTTCGTGAAGAGTTCGGGCAACGAGGCCATCCCGGACCTGCAACTGCATTTCGTCATCGGCAAGCTGGTCGACCACGGGCGCAAGACGGTGTTCGGCCATGGCTACTCCTGCCATGTGTGCCTGTTGCGCCCGAAGAGCCGAGGCAGCTTGAGATTGGCCAGCAAGGACCCCATGGCCGCCCCGCTGATCGATCCGAATTTCCTCGGCGAAGCGGACGACCTCGAGCGGCTCGTGCGCGGCTTCAAGCTGATGCGCAACATCCTCGGGCAAGAAGCGCTCGCAGGTTACGGTGGACGCGAGCTCGCCGCGTCGGCTAAAGCCCAAACGGACGGAGAGATCGCCGATTTCATCCGCGGCCATGCGGACACCATCTACCATCCCGTCGGCACCTGCCGCATGGGCAAGGGGTCAGACGATGTCGTCGATGCGCAGTTGCGGGTGCATGGCATCGAGGGGCTGCGCGTGGTGGACGCTTCCATCATGCCGCGCATTGTGGGCGGCAACACCAACGCGCCCACCATCATGATCGCCGAGAAAGCCGCCGACATGATCAAGGCTGAGAGACGCCAAACCAGTCACGGAATTGACGTCGCCATGCCGCAGGCGGAGATGGCTGCGGTCGTTTGACGGGAGAAAGGCGTGTTGAAAATTTACGCGATGTGCTGCGGTCGGCTGCGTTTCGATCGGGGGATCTTCTTTCCTGGGGAAGCGCCGGGCCGGGACATGACGATCGAAGTGCCGAGCTTCCTGATTCGGCATGACCGCGGTGTCGTGCTGTTCGATACGGGGGTGGATTGCTTCGCGCAGGAGGATCCGCTCACCCGCCTGGGCGAAAGGATTGCGAGCACGTTCACGCTGTGCGCCGCGCCGCACGAGAACATGCTGGACCAGTTGCGCACCCTGGGGCTGACCCCGCACGATGTCACTCACGTTATCAATTCACATTTTCACTTCGACCACTGCGGCTGCAACGCGCTGTTTCCCCGCGCGACATTTATCGTTCAGCACGCCGAGATGGCGATGGCTCGCGCCCCGAAGAGTACGTACCAGCGGGCCTACTGGGATCATCCGTTCGACTATCGCATCATCGACGGCGAGCACGACGTGTTCGGCGATGGAAGTCTTTTGCTGCTGCCCACGCCGGGGCACACGGCGGGCCACCAGTCGCTGCGCGTGCACGCCGCGCCCGGAGTTGACTTTCTGCTCACGGCTGATGCGTGCTACACGCGGGAGCACCTTGATCGGGAAATTGTTCCGAGCGAGGGGTCCGCATGGAATCCGCAATTGATGATCGAGACCTTTGCCCGCCTGCGCGCGCTCCAGGAGCGAGGCGGCTGCAAGCTCATCTTCGGGCACGACCCGGAGCAATGGGCCACGCTGCGCCACGCCCCAGACCCCTTGCATTGAAGCTGCGGCAACGCCATTGCGCGCACGAAGTGGAAGGCTGCTATCGTGTCGCAACTGGAATTTCCTGCTTACCTATCCATGTCCACGCGCCTCGCGGTCACGCCCCAATACCTCCTGCCCAAGCGGCTGCTCACGGTCTTCGCAGGGTGGGTCGCGAACCTGCGCGCGGGGCCCCTGACGCACGCCATCATTCGCAAGTTCATCGCGAAGTACAAGGTGAATATGGCCGAAGCGGCGCAGCCTGAGGTCGAGGCGTACGCGAGCTTCAACGATTTTTTCACGCGGCCATTGCGCGCCGGCGCGCGGCCCATCGCGGACGCGCCCTTCGTTTGTCCCGTCGACGCCGCGATCAGCCAGTACGGCCCGATCGAAACTGACCAGATCTTTCAGGCCAAGGGCCACAGTTACTCCACGCGGGCGCTGGTTGGCGGCGACCAGCAGCTCGCCCACCAGTTCGACCACGGACACTTTGCGACGCTGTACCTCGCACCCAAGGACTACCACCGCATCCACATGCCATGCGATGGCCGCTTGCGGCGGATGATTTACGTGCCCGGCGACCTGTTCTCGGTGAATCCGCTGACGGCGCGGCATGTGCCCAGCCTGTTCGCGCGCAACGAGCGGGTGGTCTGCGTGTTCGACACCGCGCATGGGCCCTTCGTCAATGTGCTGGTGGGAGCGACCATCGTTGGCAGCGTGGCGACGGTGTGGCATGGCACTGTGAATCCGCCGCGGACCCGGGACATCCGCGAGTGGCGCTACGACGACCAGGACATCCGGTTGGCCAAGGGCGCGGAGATGGGCCGCTTTCTGCTCGGCTCCACCGTGGTGATGCTGTTCCCGAAGAACGTGGTGGTGTTCCACCCGGACTGGGCAGCGACCAAGCCGGTGCGGCTGGGCGAGGCGATGGCCACGGCTTACTGAAACGCCACCTCGTCGAAGCTACGCAACTTGCGTGAGTGCAGCCGCTGACTGCCCTCGGCGCGCAGGATCTCGATGGCGCGCATGCCGATGCGCAAATGCTGGTCGACGCGCTCGCGGTAGAACTGGTTGGCCATGCCTGGCAGCTTGATTTCACCGTGCAGCGGCTTGTCAGACACGCACAGCAGCGTTCCATAGGGCACGCGGAAGCGGAATCCGTTGGCGGCGATGGTGGCGCTCTCCATGTCGAGCGCGACAGCGCGGCTCTGGCTGAAACGCCGCTGCGGCTGGTTGCTGGGCAGCAACTCCCAATTTCGGTTGTCGGTGGAGGCCACGGTGCCGGTGCGCATGATGCGTTTCAGGTCGGCGCCTTGGCATTGGGTGACATCGGCCACTGCTTTTTCCAGCGCAAGCTGGATTTCGGCGAGCGCGGGGATCGGCACCCACAGCGGCAGTTCTTCGTCCAATACATGGTCTTCGCGCACGTACGCATGCGCGAGTACGTAGTCGCCCAATTGCTGGCTGGTGCGCAGGCCCGCGCAGTGCCCGAGCATCATCCAGGCGTGCGGGCGCAGCACCGCGATGTGGTCGGTGATGGTTTTTGCGTTGGCCGGGCCGACGCCGATGTTGACCATCGTGATGCCGCCATGGCCGGGTCGCATCAGGTGGTAGGCCGGCATCTGCGGCAGTCGCGGCGGCACCGCGCCCAAGCCGTCGCCCGGTTCGGCCGCAGAGCCGGCGCGCCGTGTGACGACGTTGCCCGGCTCGACGAAGGCGATGTATTCGCTGTCCGGCTTGGCCATCTCCTCGTGGCCGAGACGCACGAATTCGTCGATGTAGAACTGGTAGTTCGTGAACAGTACGAAGTTCTGGAACCACTCCGGCGCGGTGCCGGTGTAGTGACGCAGACGGTGCAACGAATAGTCCACCCGCGCAGCGGTAAAGAGCGCGAGCGGTTGCGCTTCGCCCGGCTTGTGCTCCGCGGTGCCGTTGGCGATGCCGTCATCCATCGCGCCCAGGTCAGGCAAGTCAAACATGTCGCGCATCAGCGTTCGCCGCTGCGTAGTGAGCGTGCCCTCAATATGGTCATGTTCGGCAAATGAGAAATGCACCGGAATTGGCTGTGTGCTGGTGCCTACTTCCAGCTCCACGCCATGGTTTTCGCGCAGCAGGCGAAACTGTTCGAGGTAGTAGTTGGCGTACAGATCGGGCCGCGTGAGTGTGGTCTCGAACCGGCCGGCTCCGGCGACAAAGCCGTAACTCAGACCCGAATTCTCGAGCGCGTTCTGGCGCACGACCGTGTCGGTGTGAATGCGCACGAACGGATAGCAGGCGCGCACGTGGCCAGGCAGGGATTCACCCGCCACGAAGCGCTGCATTGCATCGCGCAAGTGGTTGATCTGCTGCAAATAAATGACACGTACCTGGGCCAGCGCGCTGGCGGGGTCGGCGTGTCGGGTAGGGGCGATGAAGGGCGGCAGATGCGGCATGAGCCTATTGTGCAACGCGCCACGAAGGGCTCGAAAAATGCCTGATCAAGCGCGGGAAAGTGTCCTACAAGGTGTAACGAAGCGACCTGACGTTACAAAAGCGACCCCTCAGCCACAGTCACTTCAGTCGAAAGCAGGCACCAAAATAACCTTTCCAGGAGTTGAGCGCATGAGAGCAGAAACGATGGCCGGCAATCCTTTTGCCCTGATGATGGATCCCGCTGGCGTTCGCCAGATGATCGATAAATCGGAGGCTTTGAGCCGTTTAAGCCAGCGCCAGTGCCATCCCCTGGACCGCGCCGTGATTCGCAGCGCCAGCGCCGAACTGGCCGCCTACGACGCCAAGATCGATCGCACCACGGTGTACCTGCCGCCCGAAGTGGAAAAGTCTGCTCCCGTCACGCGTTCTTTCCCCAAATCCCTCAATTGAAGCGGTGACTGCGGCCTTGGCCGCGTCCGCTTTCATCCTCTCCCCCTTGTTGGCCCGGCCCACCGGCGCGTTCCTCGCGCAGGTGCGGACGGCCACGCCCACGCTCTTCCCCACGCTGCTGTGGTGCAACCTGTTGCGGAGCTGCCTGTTGTGGCGCAGCCTGTTGCGGGGGTAGCTGTTGCTGGCGCTGCATAGCGGCCGAACGCTGTTGCTGGTGCTGTTGCTGCTGCTGTAGTTGCATCTGGTGCTGCTGCTGCTGTTGCACCGCTTGTTCCCGTTGCAATTGTTGCTGCGCGGCTTGTTGTCGCGCAGCTTGCTGCTGCGCAGCAGCGGCCCGTTGCTGGTGCTGCGAGGCTTGCTGCCGCTGAACTTCCTGAGCTGCGGCCGTGGCAGCTTGCTGCTGGCGTGCCGCGTGGTCGCGCTGGGCCTGGGCCTGCTGCTGGTGTTGGTGCTCGGCCACTTCGCGCTGGCGTTGCACTTGCATGTGCTGCGCGGCTTGCTGCTGCTGCTGAAGAACCTGCTGGTCGCGTTGTGCTCGATGTTGTTGCGGCTGGTGCAGCTGGTGCTGCGATGCGGCTTCATCGTGCGCCCGGGGCTGCATGCGCGGCACCTCGCGGCGCTGCTCGACGGCCGGCGGCTGATACACAGGTTGCGGGTGGCTGGCGACAGCGGGCGCAGTTATCGGCCGCACCTGCGGTTGGACCTGCTGCTGCTGGTGTTGCAACCCGGCTTCATCGCGACCCCTGAAATTTGGCTGTACGCGCGCCGCCTCGCGGCGCTGCTCGACCGCTGGCGCCTGGGGCACCGATGGGAGACGACTGGCCATCACCGGCGGGACCAGCTGCCTCACCGGCGGCTGCACTTGCAGTTGCGCAGAGCGGTAAGTTTCGCGCGCCCAGCGGCGCTGCTCCGGCATCGCGAGGGGCGTCACGAGCTGCGCGCGGGCGAGCTCGACTTGGGTCACCGGCCTCCATTGGCTATGCACCGGTCGGCCGCGGCTGAAGTCCTCGACCCGCACCGTCGTGATAGCTTCCGGTCGACGCTGAAAGTAATAGCTGCCGCTGTCGTATCGGTTCGCCCCGATGTATTGGTTGACGCTGGAGACGTAGACCGCGCTCGCACGGAAGAAGGGCTGCCAGACCTCGCCTGGGGCGAGCGGATACCAGCCAATGCCAGGACCGGAGCTGATCGACAGCGACCCGTTGCTGCCGCCGATGAAAACCACCAGCGCCGGCGCATACACCGGGCGCGGACCGAGGCGTCCCGGCACCCAGGCCCAGCGCGAACCGATTTCGGTCCAACGGCCGTAATGGAAAGGCGCGAACCCCCAAGGCGCGTCATCGACCCACGTCCAGCCCCATGGCGTGATCCATTCCCACCGGCCGTACCGGTACGGCGCCCAATCGGCAACGGTGACGCGCGGGAACCACACGGCGCCGTAAGTTGCGTCATCGGCCCAGGTACCGTTGGAGTCAAGTTGTTGGTAGCCCACGACTTCGCGCGGTACATAGCGGGCCGCGATGGACTGGTCTTCGGCCCGATTGCGCTCAGCCGCCCAGCGGTCGAAGCCGTCCCGCGTCGCAAAGGAGGCGGCCTGCACCTGCGCGAGGTCGCGCCCGGTGAACACCATCTGCTGGCCCACTTGCAATTGGAAAGCACCGCCGCCCGCGCCGTAAACGGCGCCCGCGCCCGCATAAATCACCACCCGCGTCGTGCCGCGCGTCGGGTCTACGTCGATGCGGTAATCGCCCGGCTCGGCGGCGCGAAACGCCAGCTGCGGCGTGTTGATCTCGAAATTGTCGCCGCCTTGCAGCCGGCGAATTCGCGCGTTGACTGTGCCTTCATTCAGATTGGCCTGCAGTACTTCGGCGTCCAACGCGATCATTTCCAGAAATGTTCGGCCGTTCAAGTGCAAGGCGGCAGACCCGAGATGCACCTCAGCGCGGGCGCCCTCGTCGGTCCAGAGCCGGTCGCCACGGGTGATGGGCCGGTTGCGGGCAGCGTCGACCCATTCGGTTTCACCCGAGGGCGCGAAGACCACCGACCCCTCAAAATGGCTCACGGTTGCGACGCGGCCTGGGGGGTCCATATGGGCCATCGCTGCGCCCGCGCCCAACGCGAGCATGAGCATCACGAGGCAACGCGCAAACAAGCCGCGGGACGTTGAGTGATTGCAAGAAAGTCGATGTTGGTTCATGGCGGTCTCCATCTAGCTTAGAACGCGCGACGGGCACTGGTTGCAGCAAAGTCCGTGTAAAGCGCTGCCCGCACAAACGCTTTGTTGTAATCCCGTGTAAGCGCGTTCGCGGCGCGCTCAGCTGGTGCGGCCCGAATTGAGGATCGGGATGCCGCGCTGCCAGATCTCGGGCTCGGCCGGCGGAGCCGCGCGGCGCAAATCTGGCCGCTGCGTGCGCGAGCGTTCGCGCTGCTGCTGCTCCCACGCTGCCTGGTCGCGCCGCCACTGCTCGCCGAGCGCCTGCTGCTGGCGCTGCCACGCTTCACGTTGGGCTTGCTCGCGCTCGTCGGCGAGCTTGCGTGCGGCGATGGCCTCGCGCTGCGCGCGCTGTTCGCGCAGCACCTGCGCATCGCGCTCAGCCGACCGGCGGGCCAGCTCGACCTGCTGCGCATGCGCGGCATGCCGCGCCTGTTCCTCGTGCCGGGCGACGGCCGCGCGCCTGGCCTGTTCTGCGCGTTTGACTTGTTCTTCCGCGCGGGCCTGAGCACGTGCAGCAACGAGTTGCTGTTCGCGTTTAACCTGCACTTCGCGCCTGACTTGATCGCGGGCTGCCAGTTGTTCGCGCTTGGCCTCGGTGCGGCGCGCGAGCGCTTCCGTTTTCGACTCGCCCCGCTTGCCTGGTTGCGCAATCTTGGCCTGCGCGGCACGGTGCATCTGCTCGGCCAGGCGAGCCTGTTCGGCGCCGCGTCCTTGCTCGGCTTGCCGGGCGACGCGCGCCTGCTGCGCGGCGACGAACTTTGCCTGGGCGGCCTTCGCCTGAAGTTCGGCGACCGAGCGTTCCGCCGCGCGCGCCTGCTCGGCGAGCTTGGCTTGCTGTTCGAGGTTGGCCCGTTCAGCCAGCCTGGCTTGCTGCGCCAGCTTCGCTTGCTCAGCCAGCTTGGCCTGACGCGCCTTCGCAAGCTCGGCTGTCTTCTGGTGTTCCGCAGTCTTCGCCAGTTGCGCCACACGCAACTGCTCCAGGGCCTTGGTCTGCTCGGCTTGTTTGGTCTGCTCGGCGAGCCTGGCTTGTTCGGCAAGTTTGCCTTGCTCGCTGGCCTTGGCTTGTTCAAACGCTTTGGTCTGTTGCGCGGCCTTCGCTTGCTCGGCTTGCGTCCGTTCCAGCTCCATAGCCGCCTTGGCTTGGCGCTGCGCTTCGGCCTGCTGCTGTGCGCTCGGCACCGCGTTGGCCACTTGGCGTATGTCTGCCTGGGCGGGCGTCACGGTCCGCGCCAGCATGTTGCGGCTCGCGCGCTCCGGCATCGCGGGTGGCGGCACGATCTGGGCATTGGCGACCACGTTGGCGGCAACCTTCATCCAGCTGCCACGCACGGGCTTGCCGCGGTGAAAGTCTTCCGTGGATATCGCGGTCAACGCCTCTGGCTTGCGCTGCCAGGCGTAGCTGGTTGTCGCAGGCGGCATGTTGCGGTTAACGTTGCTGATGTACAGCGGCGTCGCGCGAAAGCCTGGCTGCCATGCTTCGCCCGGCGCCAGCGGGAACCAGGCCACGCCGGGCGTGCCCGCACCGATGAAAGCCACCAGGGCGGGGGCGTAGATTGGCCGCAGGCCGATACGGCCAGGGACCCAGGCCCAGCGCGAGTTGATCTGTGTCCAGCGGCCGTAGTGCGACGTGGCGAAGCCCCACGGCGCGTCGTCGAGCCAGGTCCAGCCCCAAGGCTCGACCCATTCCCAGCGTCCGACGCGGTAGGGCGCCCAGTTCGCGGGCGTGCCGGCCGGGGTCCACACCGCGCCGTACGTCGCGTCCTGGGTCCACTGCCCGTGCGAATCGAGTTGCTGGTAACCCACCACTTCGCGCGGTACATAACGCGCCGACACCGACTGGTCTTCGCGCCGATTGCGTTCCGCGGCCCAGCGATCGAAGTTGTCCTGCGGAGGCGACTCCTGCGCTGTCACTTGCGTCAGAGCCCGCGTTTTGAATGTCACCTGTTGCCCGCCGCCCAAAGGCAGGGCCTGTCCTTTGTCTCCGTACACAGCGCCGGTGCCCGAGTGAATGGTCACCCGGGTCGTGCCGCGCGCTGCGTCCACGTCAATGCGGTAGTCACCGGGATATGCTGCGCGGTACGCGAGGTTGGGCGTGTCGATCTCGAAGTTCTCGCCTTCGGGCAAGCTGCGCACACGCAGGTACACGGTGCCTTTGGTCAAGCTCAACTGTGTCGACTGGTCGTCCAGTTTCAGCACTTCGATTTGGGTCTGACCGTCCATGCGCACCGAGGACGAGCCAACCTGGATTTCTGCGCGAGAGCCCTTGTCGGTCCAGAGCTTGTCGCCGCGCGTGAAGGGTCGATTGAGCTCCGCCTCGATCCATTCGCTGTCACCCGCAGGCGAAAATGTGACCGGGCCCTCGGTGAGATTGAGCCGGCCCACACGTCCGGGTGGATCGGACTGCGCCATGACGCGCGTGCTCGCAAAGCCCATCACCATCAGCGGTAACAGGACAACCAGGACCCAACGGAATGTGCGGTGCAGCTTCATGGCATCTCTCCCAATGAGTAGAACGCCTGAGCTGCAGAAAAGATCGCTAACAGAGAGTAAAGGGGGTGCGGAGGGAGTGTGTTTTTTGTAAACGCACGTAAAGCGTTGACCTTAGGACGTCGAAGTTGGCACTTTAGAGTGACCTAGCGCCTTGGAGCTGCGACTCGCAAACTCAGGCGCGACGGAAAGCGGTGATGTCGTTGCGAATCCAGTCGACGAACACCCGGGTTCGAGTCGGCAACAGGCGTGCGTGCGGATACACCACGTGGATCGGTCGAAGAGGCCGCTCGAATTTTTCGAGGACCGGCTTGAGCTGTTTGCTCTGGATAAATGGCGCCACCTGATAAGAGAAGAACATGCCGAAGCCAGCCCCTTGCGCGCACGCCTGCACAGCCGGTAGCACATGGTTGAACTCCAGGTTGCCGCTCACCACCACCCGAAAAGCCCTGCCGTTTTCCTGAAAGTCACCCCAGCTGGGCTTGCCCGCCATCATCCGCACGCAGTTGACGCTGGCCAGTTCGCGCGGATGGCGCGGCACGCCATGCTTGCGCAAATAGGCGGGATTGGCCACGACCATGCGGCGTATCTGGCCCAGCGGTTGCGCAACCAGCGAGGAATCGTCGAGATTGCCAATGCGAATGCCGAGGTCCATTCCTTCTTCCAGCAGGTTGACCACGCGATCCAGCAGGACGACGCTGCAGCGCATTTTGGGGTGCTTCTGGAGGAAACGCGTCACCGATGGCGCGATATGCATCTGACCGAAAAGCACCGGTGCCGTGATGGTCAGATGACCCGCCGGTTCGCTTGCGCCGGCGGACAAGGCGGATTCCGACTCTTCCAGCACGCCAAGGACCTGCCGGCAATTCTCCAGGTGCATCTTGCCCTCGTCGGTGAGGGAAATCCGGCGGGTGGTGCGATTGAAAAGACGCACACCGAGTTGCGCCTCATAGGCGGCGAGCGAACGCACCACGGCCGGCAGCGATGAGCCTTGGACACGGGCCGCGGCCGTCAGGCTGCCTTCGTCGGCGATCCGCACGAACGTCTGCATGGCTTTGAATTTGTCCATTGCTGCTAATTATTACTGCAAAAATCGCAGTAGTCATCTGCAGGTTGCACCATTGATTCAAATTGCGGCAACAAAGAAGATGCGGCTTTTAGTCGAAGGAAAAAATCTCCATGAACGCTCCCGCCGCCCCTTCCACCCCCATCAAGCTGTATCGCATGGCGCTGTCGGGGCACTGCCACCGGGTTGAGCTCTTTGCCTCGCTGCTGGGGCTGCCCTGCGAGACCATTGATGTCGACATGGCGGCCGGCCAGCACAAGACACCTGCCTTCCTCGCCATCAATCGGTTCGGCCAAGTGCCCGTCATGCAGGATGGCGATGTGACGCTGGCGGACTCGAATGCCATGCTGGTCTACCTCGAGGGCCGGTATGCGCCCGGCCAGTGGCTGCCGCGCGATCCGCTGGGCGCAGCGCGGGTCCAGCGCTGGTTGTCGGTCGCGGCCGGGCCGCTGGCTTTCGGTCCGGCCGCGGCGCGTGCGACCCAGCTGTTCAAGCGGCCCGACAACACGGCCGACATGATCGCGCGCGCCAACAACTTGCTGAAGGTGATGGAGCAGGAACTTGCGGCGCAGACCTTCCTCACCGGGGACAAGCCGACGCTCGCCGACATTGCCAACTACAGCTACATCGCGCGCGCGCCCGAAGGCAATGTTTCGCTCGACCCGTACCCCAACGTGCGCGCCTGGCTGGCGCGCATCGAGGCGCTGCCGCGCTTCATCCCTATGGTCAAGACGCCCATCGGCCTGGCCGCCTGAGGCTTGCCATGTCAGTCACGTTCCACGAAGGCGAGCTCGCGCTGCAGGATCAAACCGGCGCGCGTGAGCGGCTGGCGCAGGCAGGGCCGCGCGTCATCCGCGACCACATGCCAGACCAGCATCGAGAGTTCTTCGCGCAGCTGCCCTTTGTCGTCGCAGGCACGGTGGACGCGCAGGGCCAGCCCTGGGCTTCGGTGTTGGCCGGCCCGCCGGGCTTCGTACAGTCACCCGATCCGCGGGAGTTGACGGTGCGCGCGCAGCCCTCGCCGCCCGATCCGTTGGCAGAAGCGCTGGTTCCGGGTTCGCCCATTGGCCTGTTGGGCATCGAGCCGCACACGCGTCGGCGCAACCGCATGAACGGGCACGTCACGCGAGTGGACGGCGAGGGCTTCGCCGTGCGCGTTGACCAGAGCTTCGGCAACTGTCCCAAGTACATCCAGGCTCGGAAGCCGGAGTACTTTCCGCGCGAGGCCGATGCGCCGGTGGTCTGGCGCGGCGAACGGCTCGATGGGCGCGCCGAGAAACTGATTCGTGGCGCCGACACTTTTTTTATCGCGACGGCGCATCCACTGGCGCGCACGAGCGGTGCGTCGGCTGTCGGGGTCGACGTGTCGCACCGCGGCGGCAAGCCGGGCTTCGTGAAGGTCGAGGACGGCGTCCTTACCGTCCCCGATTTCCTGGGCAATTTCTTTTTCAACACGCTCGGCAACCTCACGGCCCATCCGCGCTGCGGCTTGCTTTTCATCGATTTCGAGATGGGTGATCTGCTCTATGTGGCCGCACGCGGAGAGATCGTGACAGATGGCGCGGAGCTCGAGTCGTTCCGCGGTGCGCAGCGACTGCTGCGGCTGCGGGTGACATCCGCGCTGCGCGTCGGCGGCGTGTTGCCGTTGCGGTGGAGCGTTGGTGAGCCATCGCCGGTCCTGGAGAACACCGGGAGCTGGAGCGCCTGATCCACTGCGAGAGGTGGCTATCATCCGCGGATGACATCGTCACCCTGGTTTCGCGGCGCTGCGTTGGCCGGCGAGCGCTGAACATGCTCAAAGTCGGCGAACTCGCGAAGCGTACCGGACTCACGGTGCGCACCTTGCACCACTACGATCAGATCGGGGTGCTCAAGCCCTCTGGCCGGTCCGAGTCCGGCTACCGTCTCTACGGCCAGGCCGACGTGGCGCGCCTGCATGGCATCCAGGCCCTGCGCCACCTGGGCCTGGCGCTGGTCGACATTGCCGTCATGCTGGATGGGAGCGGCACCTCGCCGGCGCTGATCATGGAGCAGCAGATGCGCGCGCTCGATCGCCAGATCGACGAGGCCACGGCGCTGCGCGAACGCCTGGGCGTCATGCAGGCCGCACTCGCCCACGGCGAGGAACCCGACATGGCGCAGTGGCTAGAGACCTTGGCCCTCATGGCAACCTATGGCAAGTACTTCAACGCAGATGAACTGAAGATCATCCTCACCAACTGGAAGTTGATCGAGCCTCAATGGCAGCCGCTGCTGAAAGAGGTGCGCGCGGCGATGGACAGTGGCTGCACGCCCGAAGCGCCCGAATTGCAGCCGTTGGCGCAACGCTGGATGAGTTTGACGCTGCGCTGGATGGGAGGAGACTTCGACTTGATCGACCGCTGGGGCGACATGTACGACAGGGAGCCGACGGCGCACCGCTGGCACGGCGCGCCACAACGTGACATGGTGGCCTACGTCCGGCGAGCCATCGACCTTCGCGTGGGCCTTATCTGCAAGTACCTGAAGCCCGAGCAGATGCGGCGGTTTCGGCATGTGCCGGAAGGCGAGTGGCAGTCCCTCGCGCAAAAAGTGGACGCACTGCGCGCAGCGGGTGACGGCGCCAACCCGTGCGAGGTGCGGGCCGCGGTGGAAGAATGGCTGGGCCTGCTCGACCGCCTGGTCGACCACCAGCCCGGTGTGCGCGAAAAATTGCTACGCGCACACGCGAACGAGCCCTTGCTGCGCGCCGGCTCGACGCTCGGCGAGTTGCAGAGCGACTATTTGCGCTCCATGCTGAACCGAGCCTTGACCCTCACGTGACGTGAGGGCCCACAGTCGGCCCCATAAAACGGGAAACGACATGACCGACAACCCAATGCGCGCCGCACCGCAAGCGAATCGGCGAGCCGAGCTGCTGCGCGACCGCAACTTCCGCTGGCTGATGACCGGGGGCGCTTTGTCCATGCTGGGCGACCAGTTCACGCTGATCGCTTTGCCCTGGCTGGTGCTGACCATGACGGGCGACACCCTGGTGCTGGGCGCCGTGTTGGCTCTCATCAGCGTGCCGCGCGCCTTGTTCATCCTGGTCGGGGGCGCCGTGGTGGACCGATATTCGCCCAAACGCGTGCTGATGCTCACCAAGTTCGTCAACACGGTGCTGCTGGGCGTGCTGGCGGCGCTCGTCTTCACCGGCACGCCCAGCCTGCCGCTGATCTACGCGCTGGCCCTGGGCATCGGCATCGCCACGGCGTTCAGCATCCCCTCGGGGATCGCGATGATGCCGTACGTGGTCGCACCGGAGCAGTTGCAGCCGGCAAACAGCTTGCAGCTGGGGTTGCGCCAGCTGTCAATGTTCGTCGGACCGCTGCTCGCAGGACTCCTGATCGCGCTGTTCGGCGACGGCGCGGCCGGCGGCATCGCGAACGCCAAGGGGATCGCGTTCGCGTTCGGCTTCGATGCCTTCAGCTTCGCGCTATCTGCCTGGACCTTGGCGCAGGTGCAGACCCGAGAGGGGCCGCCCCGCGCGGCCGGCGCGCCCGCAGCCGTGTGGTCGTCCATCGGCGAAGGCCTGCGCCACTTCTGGCAAGACGTCCCGCTGCGCACGATGTTCCTGTACTGGGGCGCGATCGCGGTGTTGATCCTGGGTCCGGTTCATATCGCGCTGCCCGTGCTGGCGAGCACCCGTCCCGAGCTGGGCGCGGCGGCGCTCGGCCTGATGATCGGGGCGCACGGCGCGGGGACGCTGCTCGGCATGGTGGCGTCAGGCATTTGGCCCCGGCTGCGCGTCGGCAGCCTGGGCACCACCATTTTGGCTTTCGACGTTCTGGTCGGCCTGCTGTTCATTCCGATGGGCCAGATCGGGGCTGCGTGGCAAGGCGCCGCGCTGATGCTGGCGATCGGCTTGTTGGGCGGCTTCATGCACGTCGCGGTGTTCACGTGGATTCAGCGGCGCGTGCCGCAGGCTTTGCTTGGCCGGGCGATGAGCCTCTTCATGTTCATCTTCATGGGGCTCGCGCCGATGTCCGCTTCGGTGACGGGCTGGCTCATGCGCGGTATCACGCTCGGCCAGCTGTTCGCCGGCTGCGGCGCGATCCTGGTGGCGCTGGCGGCACTGGCCTTCGTCGGCTCGCAGCTGCGCGAGGTGAGCGACGTGCGGCCGTACGGAACGTGAGCTGGTCGCGCAACGCGAAGCGTCGGCGCGGCCGGCGCCTCTATCTGGAGTCCGCCAGGCGCTTGGCGTTGAGGTAAGTGGGCACGTCGATCCACACACCGTCCACCAGCGGACGATCCTCGCCGCGTTTGCGCGCGGACTCGAATTCAGTGACGACCGTGCGCGCCCGCGCGATCTCGATGTCGGTCGGCACCAGCGCGGCGCGGACCTCCTGAACGTGCTCGGGCCGTACCAGGCTTTTCGTTCGGTAGCCGAGGTGTCGGGCGCGGCGCGCCTCGTCGGCCGCCCCAGCAACGTCGGCGAAGCTATAAGGCATGTCGACCGGTTCGATGCCGGCAGCGCGACACTCCAGCACGAAGCGGCCACGCGCGTAATCCAGTTCGACCGCTTCTCGGGTGCGGTCGGCGCAGAGGTCGGCCGCGAGATCCTCTGCGCCGAGCAATGCGCATCGCACGCGCGCGCTGGCACCCGCCATCTCGCGCACGTTGACCACGCCCAGTGCCGTTTCGCAAACCGGAAGGATCTCGATCGCACCGCGCTCGATGCCAAGTGCGGCCTCGTGCGTTGTGAGCGCTACGTCGAGCGCCCGGATGTGCATGGCGCCAGCGGCTTTCGGGTAGGCGACGATGTCGGGGCGCGCCGGCATGACCGATTGCAGGTCGATGTAGCCCACGCTCTCCAGTGGGTTGATGCGCACGCACACCAACGCGCCTGCGGCGCGCCAGCGCTGGTAGAGCCCCGGCGCCAGCGCCCGCGCCTCGGCCCGGCGTTCGGGCGGCGTGGAGTCTTCCAGATCATGAATGAGGACATCGGCACCGCAACTTGCCATCGTGTCGTGGGTCGCCGTGTCGGCGCCCGCCCCGAACAGCCAAATGCGCCGCAGCTCAGGGCTGCGCTCCTGCCTGCGCTGGGCCAGGCGAGCTTGCGGCGGCGTGCGGGTCGAGATCATGGCGGAGGCTAAGGCTGAGCAATATTGTGTGATGAATTGCGCGGCGGGTGGGGTTAGGGTTACAAATTGGGGGGTGCTTTACCGGAGTGCCCTCACCTTCCCACAGTGAGAGGGAGCAAAGCCCCCGCACGGGAACAAGAATTGAGCGAAGCAACGCGCAGCGCGATTCCCCATGAAAAAAACCGCGATTACTCGCGGTTTTTAATCTGATCAAGCCACCCGGAAAACGCGAAGCGTTTTCCGGGTGAACTATCGTCAGGGCTTCGAGGCCGTAGGAAACGGCCATGCAGCCTGCGGGTTCAGCGTCGTCTGCGCCGCCGGCATCGCCGGGGCAGGTGCAGCCTTCGCTACCGGCTTGGCGGCAGCCTTTGGGGCTGCTTTGGCAGCAGGCTTTTTCGCAGCTTTCTTCGCAGGCTTTTTCGCAGCCTTTTTGGCAGCCTTCTTGGCGGCAGGCCGTTTCTTGGCAGCGGCCTTTTTCGCAGCGGGCTTTTTCTTGGCAGCGGCCTTCTTCGCCGGAGCCTTCTTGGCAGCCTTCTTCGCTGCCGGGCGCTTCGCAGCCGACTTCTTGGCTGCCGGGCGCTTCGCTGCAGCCTTCTTCGCTGCCGGACGCTTCGCTGCGGCCTTCTTCGCCGGTGCCTTCTTCGCAGCCGACTTCTTGGCTGCCGGACGCTTTGCGGCCTTCTTTGCAGCCGGTTTCTTTGCAGTTGCCATTTCTATCTCCTGTTCAAGTTGATCAACATCAACCAAAGAAGCACTCCATGCTTGTTGGTTTGCATGAAGCGATTCATGAGGTTGGGCGTGAGCCCAGCTCCATGAACACCGTTTGCCCGCGCGGGGCCGGCTCTTGTGGCCGGTCACCCGTACAGACGAATCTCGAACTCTCTTACCGACTCACCTATCGCAGTTTTTTTTCAATCCCAGGAAAGCGCGCCGCCCGTTTGGTACTCGATCACACGGGTTTCGAAGAAATTGCGCTCTTTCTTCAGATCAATCATTTCGCTCATCCAGGGGAACGGGTTTTCCTCGTTCGGGTAGAGAGCTTCCAGGCCGATCTGCGTAGCGCGACGGTTCGCGATATAGCGCAGGTAGCCCTTGAACATGGAGGCGTTCATACCGAGCACGCCGCGCGGCATGGTGTCTTCGGCATAGCGGTATTCGAGCTCGACGGCCTTCTGGAACAGTGCCTTGATCTCGGCCTTGAATTCGGCCGTCCAAAGGTGCGGGTTCTCGAGCTTGAGCTGGTTGATCAGGTCGATGCCGAAGTTGCAGTGCATCGACTCATCGCGCAGGATGTACTGATACTGCTCGGCAGCACCGGTCATCTTGTTCTGCCGGCCCAGCGCCAGGATCTGGGTGAAGCCGACGTAAAAGAACAGGCCCTCCATCAAGCAGGCGAAGACGATCAGGCTCTTGAGGAGCGTCTGATCGGTCTCGTGCGTGCCGGTACGGAAGTTCGGGTCGCTGATCGCCTCGATGAAGGGAATCAGGAACTGGTCCTTGTCGCGGATCGACTGGACCTCGTTGTAGGCGTTGAAGATCTCGGACTCGTCCAGGCCCAGCGACTCCACGATGTACTGATAGGCGTGCGTGTGGATCGCTTCCTCGAAGGCCTGGCGCAAGAGGAACTGGCGGCACTCGGGCGCGGTGATGTGACGGTACGTGCCCAGCACGATGTTGTTGGCGGCGAGCGAGTCGGCTGTGACGAAGAAGCCGAGGTTGCGCTTGACGATGCGGCGCTCGTCCTCGGTCAGACCGTTCGGGTCTTTCCAGGTGGCGATGTCGCGCGTCATGTTCACTTCCTGCGGCATCCAGTGGTTGGCGCAGGTGGCCAGGTACTTTTCCCAGGCCCACTTGTATTTGAACGGCACCAGCTGGTTGACGTCGGTCTGGCCGTTGATGATGCGCTTGTCGGCAGCGTTGACGCGCCGGTGACTGGCGGCCGCGGCCTCGGAAGAAGAAGTGGCAGCGGACGCGCCAACGCGCGGTGCAACCGGCGCGAGCGCGACGTCATCGAGCATGCGCAGCGCGGGCTGAGGTGTCAGGGGGAATTGGGAAAGAGGCGAGGCGTGCACTTCGCGGAGAGAGTCACTGACCTCACGGTTCGATGCGAATGAACCGCTGTTCGAAGCTGGCGATGTGGGCTTGACTTCTTCGTCCCAGGTCAACATAAGTTTTCCAATGCTCGGATTATGTGAGCAGTGATGCGAATTGCAAAGTGTCCGTTCACATCACTGCCCGATTGTGTTGCTGTATTGCATCGCGATATGTCGGAGAACACCGACAAAAAAAGCGCTGCGCATGGCGACCATTCACTGACACGCTTCGCATCCCGGATCGTCGATCGCGCAGAACTTGATGTCGGTCGCCGGCGTCGCGCTCTTCATCTGCGCTTGCGAGGAATCGGAAAGCTGCGCGCGCGAGGAATCGGAAAGCTGCGCGCGCGCAGCGGCCGCCGCTGCGTCGAGCGCAGAAATTCCGCTGCCACCCGAAGACACCGCATTCAGCCGGCCCGATTGCACCGTGGATTTCTCGGCGTGCGTCGCGCTGGTTGTGCGCAGGTAGTAGGTTGTCTTCAGGCCGCGCAGCCACGCGAGCTTGTAGGTGTCGTCCAGCTTCTTGCCGGAGGCGCCCGCCATATAAATATTCAGCGACTGCGCCTGGTCAATCCACTTCTGCCGGCGTGCCGCGGCTTCCACCAGCCACACCGGCTCGACCTCGAACGCGGTGGCGTAGAGCGCCTTCACTTCTTGCGGCACGCGGTCGATCGGACGCAGCGACCCGTCGAAGTGCTTCAGGTCCATGACCATCACGTCGTCCCACAGGCCCAGGCGCTTCAGGTCGCGCACCAGGTAGTGATTGATGACGGTGAACTCGCCCGACAGGTTGGACTTGACCGAGAGGTTGCCGAAGCAGGGCTCAATCGAGGCGTCCACGCCGATGATGTTGGAGATGGTGGCTGTCGGGGCGATCGCCACGCAGTTGGAGTTGCGCATGCCGTCCTTGCCGATCTTCTTGCGCAGAGCGTCCCAGTCCATGCTGGAAGAGCGGTCCACCTCGACATAGCCGCCACGTTCCTTGGCCAGCAGGTCCAGCGTGTCCAGCGGCAGCACGCCCTTGTCCCAAAGTGAGTCCTTGTAGCTGGAGTACTTGCCGCGTTCGCGGGCCAGCTCGGTCGAGGCCCAGTAGGCGTGATAGCAAACGGCTTCCATCGACTTGTCGGCGAAGTCCACGGCCTGCTGCGAGGCGTAGGGAATGCGCAGTACGTACAGCGCGTCCTGGAAGCCCATGATGCCCAGCCCGACCGGGCGATGGCGCATGTTGGAGTCGCGGGCCTTTTTGACGGCGTAGTAGTTGATGTCGATCACGTTGTCCAGCATGCGCATGGCCGTGGTGATCGTCTTTTTGAGTTTGTCATGATCGACGGCCCCATCCTTCAGGTGCTGCAACAGGTTCACGGAACCCAGATTGCAGACGGCCGTCTCGGTGTCGCTGGTGTTGAGCGTGATCTCGGTGCACAGGTTGGACGAGTGCACGACGCCGATGTGCTGCTGGGGCGAGCGGATGTTGCAGACGTCCTTGAACGTGATCCAGGGATGGCCAGTCTCGAACAGCATGGACAGCATCTTGCGCCACATGTCGGTGGCCTGAATCGTCTTGCTGGGCTTGATTTCGCCGCGCTTGGCCTTTTCTTCATAGGCCACGTAGGCCTTCTCGAAGTCGACGCCGAACTTGTCGTGCAGGTCGGGGACGTTGGAGGGGGAGAACAAGGTCCACTCCCCCTTTTCCATCACGCGGCGCATGAAGAGGTCGGGAATCCAGTTGGCCGTGTTCATGTCGTGCGTGCGGCGGCGGTCGTCGCCGGTGTTCTTGCGCAGTTCCAGGAACTCCTCGATGTCCAGGTGCCAGCTTTCC
>JBKJTX010000385.1:0-3646 GCA_046590315.1 Ramlibacter sp.
GCGCCTGCAGCTCCTCGGTGCGGGTCTGGATGCTCTTGCGTTCCGCTTCCAGCGCCGTGAACGCGCCCACGTCCAGGAACACTTGCGGCTTTTTGCGCGTTTCCAGTCGGGCCACCACCGCGGGCAGGTCTTTTCGTAAGAGCGTGATATCGAGCATGCGGGGATTTTACCGATGAGTGTCATCAGGCCAGCGTGGCCGGATCCACGTTGGCGCCGCAGATGACGAGGCAGACCCTCTCGTTCGGAATCGGGACGTAAGCTCCGGTGCGCAACGCCGCGAGCGGCAATGCGGCGGCGGGTTCGACGGCCAGCTTCATTTCCTTCCACAACCACAGCTGCGTGGCTCGGATGACGTCGTCCTTCAGCAGAAGTGAATCTCGGACGTGACGCTGCGTGATGTCCCAAGCGATAGCGCCCACGCGCTTCGCGCCCAACGAGTCAGCCGCTACGCCGCTCACAGGCACATCGAGCGGAGCGCCTGCCTTGCGCGCCTCATGCAGGGTCGGCGCAAGTTCTGGCTCCAGTGCCACGACGCGGCTGCGGCTTTCAAACCATGCCGCGATGCCGCCAATCAATCCTCCGCCGCCGACGCTCACCAGCACGCTGTCCGGCAAGCCGCCCTGTTCTTCAATTTCACGGGCGAGCGTGCCAGCACCAGCGATGACCTCGGGCTGGTCATACGCGTGCGTGAGGAGCGCACCGGTTTCCTTCTGCCGCGCAAGGCAGGCTTCCAGCGCCTCCGCGTACGCCGCACCCGTGACCACGACTTGCGCACCGAGCTCGCGCAGCTTGGCCTGCTTCACGGGGCTCGACACGGTCGGCACAAAAGCCTCGCACTTCACGCCGAGTTCGCGCGCGGCCGTGGCCGTGGCAATGCCCGCGTTGCCGCCCGATGCAACGATCACGCCGCTTGCGGGGATCGCGTTCGACAACAGACGGTTGAGCATGCCGCGCGCCTTGAAGCTGCCGCTGGTCTGCAGGTGCTCGAGCTTCAGCCAGACTTCGGCGCAGGGCACACCCAACGCCTTGCCGGGCAACGTCCACAATGGAGTCTGTCGGATGAAGTGGCTGTAGCCCGCTTGAAACCTGGTCGCAGCGCTCTCTATTTCGGAGCGGCACGTCACAACTTGAGCCCTTTGGGCAGCGGAAACTTCACCGATTCCTCGATGCCGTCCATCTTTCGAACCGACACCGCGCCCAGCGATTTGATGCGGTCGATCACCTCTTTGACCAATACCTCCGGCGCCGATGCGCCCGCGGTGAGCCCCACGCGCGCCTTGCCCTCCAACCACTGCGGCTGGAGTTCCGTCGCGTTATCGATCATGTAGCTGGCCACGCCCAGCTTGCGCGCGAGTTCGGCCAAGCGGTTGCTGTTGGAACTGGTCGGGCTACCCACCACGATCACCACATCCACCTGACCCGACATGATTTTCACCGCGTCTTGCCGGTTCTGCGTGGCGTAGCAGATGTCCTGCTGCTTGGGCTCGCGGATATTGGGAAAGCGCTCGCGCACGGCCGCTTTGATCTGCGCCGCGTCGTCCACCGAGAGCGTCGTCTGTGTGACGACGGCCAGCAGCTCGGTCTGGGCCGGGTGCACGTTGGCGACGTCTTTCACTTCTTCCACCAGATGGATGCCGTGATCGAGCTGGCCCATCGTGCCTTCGACTTCAGGGTGACCCTTGTGGCCGATCATGATGAACTCGTAGCCCTCTTTCGCAAGCTTGGCAACCTCGACGTGGACCTTGGTCACGAGCGGGCAAGTCGCGTCGAACACATCAAAGCCGCGCGCCCGCGCGTCGTCCTGCACTGCCTTGCTCACACCGTGCGCGGAGAACACCAGGGTCGAGCCGGGCGGCACCTCGGCCAGGTCTTCAATGAAGATCGCGCCCTTGGACTTGAGGTCGTTGACGACGAAGGTGTTGTGCACGATCTCGTGGCGCACGTAGATCGGCGCGCCGAATTTCTGCAGCGCCCGCTCGACGATCTCGATCGCCCGATCGACGCCCGCGCAGAAACCGCGCGGCTCGGCGAGCAGGACTTCAACGTCTTTATTCATAAGATGCCGATCACCTGAACTTCGAACGTGACGGGTTGGCCCGCCAGCGGATGGTTGAAGTCGAAGAGCACCGCGTCGGCCTTGCCATCCCCATCGCCGTCCTTGCCCACCTGCCGCACTGAACCCGCGTAGCTCGCCATACCATCGGGCGTAGGAAACTGCACCACGTCACCGACATGGTATTGCTCGTTGGGGTCGCCCATCTCATTGAGGAGCCGCCGCGCGACCCACTGCACCATCTCCAGATTGCGGTCGCCAAAAGCCTCGCCGGCCGGAACCTCGAAAGTACTGTGTGCGCCTTCCTCCAGGCCTAACAACCGTTGCTCCACGGCAGGAGACAGTTCGCCCGTTCCGAGCGTGAGCGTGGCCGGCTTGTCCTTGAACGTGTTGATGATGTCGCCCCCGGGTCCCGCCAGCCGATAGTGCAGCGTGAGAAAGGAGCCAGGCTGGACGCGGTGCGAGGAGATGGCCATGAAGTTACCGATAAACTGGCTCTATTGTAGAAAGCTCGCCAGCGCACCGTCCCATGCCCTTGAAAGACCTTCCCGCCGATGCGCAACCGCGCGAGAAGCTGCTGGCGCGCGGTGCTGCTGCGCTCAGCGATACCGAATTGCTCGCGCTCTTGTTGCGCACGGGGACAAAGGGCCGCGGCGTGCTGCAGATGGCCGACGAAGTGCTCACCACCTTTGGCGGCATTGCCGGCCTCTTGCACACGGGCGCAGATGATCTGAAGCGGATCAAGGGGCTGGGCGGGCCCGCCAAACGCGCCGAACTGGTGGCGGTGCTGGAGCTGGCGCGGCGCGCCATGTCGCAGCAGTTGAAGGAACGCGAGGTGTTCAGCTCGCCCGGTGCGGTCAAACAGTTTTTGCAGCTGCACCTTGCGGCCAAGGACCACGAAGTTTTTGCGGTGCTGTTTCTGGACGCGCAGAACCGCATGATCGCGATGGAGGAACTCTTTCGCGGTACGCTGACACAGACCAGTGTGTACCCGCGCGAAGTGGTGCTGCGCGCACTCCATCATGGGGCTGCCGCTGTGGTGCTTGCGCACAACCACCCGAGCGGCACGGTGCAACCCTCGCGCGCCGACGAAGCGTTGACGCAAACGCTCAAAGCGGCGCTTGCCTTGGTTGACGTGCGCGTGCTCGATCATGTGATCGTCGCGCAAGGCGACGCGTTGTCCATGGCCGAAAAAGGTTTGATCTAGGAAGTTGGCGTGAAAGCGAAGTCCCTGAAGGATCTGCAGCAGATCCAGCAGAAGCTGGCTGAGCAGCAGCAACTCGCCGCCACCCAGGAGAAGGCACGGCTGGAAGCCGAACGCAAGGCGCATGCCGAGCGCACCCTGTTCGTCCGCGCCGCGGGCGACGTCAAGCCTCTACGCGTGCCCGCGCGAGTCCACCTCGCGCCCGACCAGCCCCCGCCCATCGCGGTGCAGCATCAACTGGATGAACAACGCGTTCTGCTGGAAGCTATCAGCGATGAATTCGACGCAACGACCCTGCTGGATGTCGACGATGCGTTGAGCTTCCGCCGGCCGGGCATCGGCCTTGAAGTCACTCGCAAATTGCGCAGGGGCGACTGGAGCATTCAGGG
>JBKJTX010000418.1:0-3238 GCA_046590315.1 Ramlibacter sp.
GGTCCAGGACGTCCTGCTTGCTCTGGGCGTTGGCCAGGTTGGCGTACAGGAAGTGCTGGCCCAGCGAGCACGCGGCATCCTGCAGGTCGCACACGCGAAAGGCGCGAATCGACTGCACGATGTTGGTCCGCACGCCCTTGAGCGCGTTCTCTGTTGTCTCTTTACGAAGTGGCGTATCCATCTCCGCGTCTCTTTCAATAGTAAAAAACTCGTCCCGCATCATTTGGGGTGTCACTCCACGATCTGCCTAAAACTGGCGTAATGGTCTGCGGTGTAAAAACAAGCGTGTGGCGCCCGCACAGGCCCTCCACACACAATGCGCCGGGCTCCCCGGTCGCGTGATCCTTGCGTCGCCACGGTGTACTCGCGGTAAAAGCCGCGCTTCTCGCCCGGAAGCATTCGCTCCCGGTTGCCGAACACCGAGCCATCCTTGCCGTAGGGGAACGGTCCGCCCTGGCGGATCAGTTCATAAGTCGCCCGGCCTTCCGTGGGCAGCTCAGCAACGCGTATTGCGGCTGGTCTGCTGTCGGCGCGGCGGTCCGCCTGGGACCTGGCTTGCGCCAGGGGGACGAACGTCGTTGCTGCCAGCAAGAGGCCAGTTAGCGCAAACTTGACAGCGGCGACGTGCGCCATGAACGGACCTTCTTCGGTGACCTTCGGGGGACGCTTACCGGGGCTGTCGATGTCCAAAACCTAGGCTACGGACTTCGGGTAAACCCGGTAAAAACACAGGCGGTAGTGTGACGTATCCGGTCTTAAAAGGCAAGCGGCTGCCCAGTTTTTGGGCAACCGCTAAGGCCATTGCCGCCGTTCAGCTTGACAAATAAGTTAGTGCCAGCTGTCTAAACGCGCCCCATTGGCTCTTAGCGCGCTGCATTCGCGTCGGCCACCGTGAGTGCCGCCATGTTCACGATCCGGCGCACCGTCGTGCTGGCGGTGAGGATGTGAACCGGCTTGGCGGCACCGAGAAGTACTGGGCCAATGGCGATGTTCCCGCCGGCGGCGGTTTTGAGCAGGTTGTAAGAAATATTGGCTGCATCGATATTGGGCAGCACCAGCAGGTTGGCGTCACCGGTCAAGGTGCTGTGCGGCATGATCAGCTGCCGCGCGGCGCCGTCGAGTGCCACGTCGCCGTGCATCTCGCCGTCGACTTCCAGCCACGGCGCTTGCGCCCGCAGCAGTTCGAGTGTTTCGCGCATCTTCACGGCGCTCGGCTGGTTGCTGGAGCCGAAGTTGGAATGGGAAAGTAAAGCGGCCTTGGGCTTCAGGCCAAAGCGCATCATTTCCTCTGCCGCCATGACGGTGATTTCCGCCAGCTGCGCCGCGGTCGGGTCGTAGTTCACGTGGGTGTCCACCAGGAACACCTGGCGGTTGGGCAACATGAGGCCGTTCATGCACGCATAGGTGCACACGCCGGCGCGCCGCCCGATCACCTGGTCCACGTAGTGCAAGTGGATTGCGGTGGTGCCCCAAGTGCCGCAGATCATGCCGTCGACCTGGTCCTTGTGCAGCAGCATCGCGCCGATCAGGGTGAGGCGGCGACGCATCTCGATCTTCGCCATCTGGGCCGTAACGCCTTTGCGCTCCGCCATGCGGTGGTAGGTTTGCCAGAAGTCGCGGTAGCGATGGTCTTGCTCGACATTGACGATGTCGTAGTCGAGCTCTTCGCGCAGGCGCAGACCGAATTTCTCGACACGCTGCGCGATGATGGCCGGGCGGCCGATGAAGGTCGGCCGTGCAATGCCCTCATCTACCACGATTTGTGCGGCGCGCAGAACGCGCTCTTCTTCGCCCTCGCAGAACACCACGCGTTTCTTCAGCGCCGCCTTCGCCGCAGTGAAGATCGGCTTCATCGTCGTGCCCGACGCATACACGAAGCTTTGCAGCTTGTCGCGGTAGGCGTCCATGTCCTTGATCGGGCGCAGCGCCACGCCGCTGTCCGCCGCCGCCTTGGCCACGGCGGGTGCAATCTTCATCATCAACCGGGGATCGAACGGCTTGGGGATCAGGTAATCGGGGCCGAAGGCAAGCTGTTGGCCAGCGTAGGCGGCGGCCACCACTTCGCTTTGCTCTGCCTGCGCGAGTTCGGCGATGGCATGCACCGCGGCAATTTCCATTTCCACCGTGATGGTCGTGGCACCCGAATCGAGTGCGCCGCGGAAGATATAGGGGAAGCACAGGACGTTGTTGACCTGATTCGGATAGTCGCTGCGGCCGGTGGCCATGATCGCGTCACTGCGCACCGCCTTGACCTCGTCGGGCGTGATTTCCGGGTTGGGGTTGGCGAGCGCGAGGATCAATGGATGGGCCGCCATCTTCTTCACCATGTCCTGCTTGAGAACGCCGGCCGCCGACAGGCCGAGGAAGATGTCGGCGCCTGCTATGACCTCGGTGAGCGTGCGCGCCGACGTCTTCTGAGCGAACGGAATTTTGTCCTCGTCCATCAGCTCCATGCGGCCTTCATACACCACGCCGGCCAAGTCGGTCGCATAGATGTTCTCGCGGGGCATGCCGAGCTTGAGCAGCAGATTCAGGCAGGCGAGTGCCGCGGCGCCGGCGCCCGAGGTCACGAGTTTGACCTTCTTGATGTCTTTGCCGACGACCTTCAAGCCGTTGATGACCGCAGCACCCACGCAAATCGCCGTGCCGTGCTGGTCGTCGTGGAAGACCGGAATCTTCATCCGGGCGCGCAGTTTGCGCTCCACGTAGAAGCAGTCGGGCGCCTTGATGTCCTCCAGGTTGATGCCGCCGAAAGTCGGCTCCAGCGACGCGATGATGTCGACCAGTTTGTCCAGGTCGTGCTTCTCATTGATTTCAATGTCGAAGACGTCGATGCCGGCAAATTTCTTGAACAGAACGCCCTTGCCCTCCATCACGGGCTTGGCAGCCAGCGGCCCGATGTCGCCCAGACCCAACACCGCCGTGCCATTGGTGATCACCGCCACCAGGTTTCCGCGGCTCGTGTACTTGAACGCGTTGTTCGGATCCTTGACGATTTCCTCGCAGGGCGCCGCCACGCCCGGCGAATAGGCCAGCGCCAGGTCATGCTGGTTCAGCAGTTGCTTGGTGGCGTGGATCGCCACCTTGCCGGGGGTCGGAAATTCGTGGTACTCGAGCGCGGCTTGGCGCAGCTCTGCGCGCTCTTGGTCGGCGTCTGCCGAAGGGGTCGAGGGCATGTTCGTTGTGTCTCCTGAGCGCAGAGCTGCGCCAAGCCGCGCTCGAGTACCACGAATTTCCG
>JBKJTX010000021.1:0-3016 GCA_046590315.1 Ramlibacter sp.
CAGCAGCGGTGTGCGCGCCCCGTCGACTGCGACCAATTCGGCGGGCCCGGAAACAAACACCACCGTCCCGGCTGCTTGCTGGGCGTGAACGAGGGTGACGAGGGATGCCAATCCGAAAGCCAACGCCGCGCGTCTCAAGTCGCCGGGGGTCCGGATCAGAAACGCGGCAGTCGAATTATTAGTTGTCATGAGACCTTCTCCTGGCCAAGATGGACTACGCCGAGGTGGAGTATCCCAGCCCAACCGGACAAACATTGTGACTCAGGTCACACTTTCCGAGTTCCCCTGCGCATCGTTTCGTTTCCGCAAGCGCTGACGCCATGTGAGAACGGGCTTTTCGATCAAACGTTGGCTGCACCATGAGAGCGCGAGGCTGCACAGTGCCAGGGCCGTTAATTGTAGAGGGGTACGCCCGGTTGCAGGGAGAAGAATCCAGATCAGCAGGAAGTGATTGAGAAACATCCCATAGGACAGGTCGCCCGCAAGTGCGTCGAAACGACTGCCGCGCCATGCCGCCACCGCATAGAGAAGGGGCAGGCCTAGCCCCCACCCGAGGAGGACCTCCTGGTTATAGGGCAGGTTGTCGAGGTGTCGGGCGCGCAGGTAAAGATACACCGCAAATGCAACGGCTGGGGCTGCCAATGCCACGATGTGGGCCCAAGCTGACCGGCGCTGCAACAGCTCGAAGAGCAGCATCCCGGCAGCGAACGCCCACAACACACCGGCCAGGAGCCGATAGCCAAACCAATCGGTGTTGAGCAAGGCGTGCATCGCAGCCACGTGGACCGCCAGGGACAAGCAAGCCAGCGCAACGCCGACTCGCGGCCACAGCAGCATCAAGGGCGCGAGCAGATAGAACTGCAGCTCGGCGCCCAATGACCACGCCGGCGGCACCAGCGTGTACCCATCAGCGCCATTGAACATGAAGAAGTTCAGCGGAATCACGCTCAGGTTGTTGAACAGGTCCAGCGCGCTGGGGCTGCGCGTGAGGAACAGGGTTGACGTTGAGGTCCACCAGTGCCAGACCAGGGCCGCGGCCATGTAAAACAGGTATTGCGGGAACAGGCGCAGTACGCGGTCGGCATAGAAATGGGGGATTTGCGCCGGCTGGGCATAGTGGCGGCGCAGCAGCCCGGCCATCACGAAGCCGGAGATGAGATAGAACACCATCACGGCCGTAACCCCCGGATTGAGCGTACCGATGCGCACATCCGCGTGGCTCAGCAGCACCAAAAACGCCAACAAGAGCCGAAGCATTCCCATGCGTGTCAGCCCTTTGCGCAGCTCTCGTGGAAGACCAGGTCGAGGTCATCCGCCCGTTCATAGCGCACACCTGCAGGTAGCGATGCCTTGATCGCACCAATGCTCGCTTCCGGCGGCAGCGGCGCGGCCAGCAGGTACAACGTATCGCGTTGCCATGCGTTGTCGCGCAGCAGTTGCCGTACGGCCGCCACGCGTTGGGCCTCTGCTTCGGGTGAAAAGCGAGCGGTGGGAGCTGGAAAGAAGCGGGCCTGGGCGAGACCAGCAGCCAATGCCGGGCCCACCCACCCCGCGCCGGGATGAGCCTCCGAGACCATCCAAAGATTGGGACAGTTGCGCAACACGGCGGCCCACAACGGGGACGCGACCGGTTGCGATAGCTGCGGTGGACCGTGGCGGAACCGCCCGCGGAATTCCTTGAGCTTGCCGTTGAGGTCGGCCACCTGCAACGCGAAGGCCAGCAGGATGAGAGGGATGCCGCGCGGCCAACGCCGCACCCGCATCAGCGTCCATGCCATCAGCAGGTAAGTGAGCGGCCAGATGAACCGCCCGCTGGCCCGAAACACGCCAAGCGCGCGCTCGACGGTGGGCCACAACGGGATCTCCGCAATGATGTGCGCACCGAAGCTGGGACGAGCCGAGATCGCCAACAGAGCCAGTGCGAGGCAGACCACCGAAGCGAAGATCCATCTGAGCGGCGGGATGTCGGGCTCCCCGGCGGAGGGCGTCACGGCACCGGCCAGGCGCGGACCCAACCAGCCGATTGCTGCGAGCACCACGAGCAACAACATGCCCGCACCGAGATAGGCGAAACCTTCGTATTGGCCGCCAGTGGCCTGCTTCAGCGCCGGCAGGAAGCGGGACCATTCGCGCGAGTACGACGTCTGGGTGGAATACCGGCGGTTGAATTCAACCCAATCCATGGGATCGAGCCAGGTCAGCAAATTGGACGAGAAGACACCGTGCCCGGGCGCAGAAAGCTGGCCCGAACCGACGAAATATCCGGCGCACCAGGCCAGAGCGAACAGGACGCCGGCCGATATTGCCGCTTCGCCCACCAGCCTGCCCACGGAGACGCGACGTTCGAGCACAGCGACGGCCCCGGCGCCCCCGCCCAGCAACGCCACCATTGCCGCCAGGTAAGGATGGATCAGCACGGCAACTGCAGTGAGAACCAGCCAGCCCCGCCAGCGCCACGGTGCCAGTGCGCGTTCGAGGGCCGCCAGTACCAGGAAGTGCGCCATCAACGCTTCGTGGCCGTACACGCGCATGAGCATCGCGGGCGACATCACGAACAGCAGAGTTCCCGCAGCGGCGGCGATGCCACGCACGCCGACTCGTTGCAAGAGGCGCATGCCAAACCAACCGGAAAGCGCATGGCAGAGAACCATCCACAGACCGAAGTACTGCAGGCCCGCGCTCAACCCGAACAGCTTGGCCGGCAGTGCGACGAGCGGGATCGCATCGGTAAAGACGACCGATGTGGGCGCGTCCCCGAAACGCGTGATCAATCCCGGCGGCCAGTGCCAGGGTTCGTTCAGGAAATAGACGCTGCCTAGGTAGTGCTGAGCGGGGTCGCCCTGCAACAGCCACAGGGCCGCCGCGGGATCGATGGTTTTCCAGCCATAGAGCCACACTGCGAAGAGCGTTCCCATCAGCGCACCCCACCATGGGGCCAAGCGACTGAGCGGGTGCGTCGTCATGCGCTGCGCGCCAGCAGGAAGATGCCCGCCAGGACGCACGCCATCCCCGCCAG
>JBKJTX010000123.1:0-11773 GCA_046590315.1 Ramlibacter sp.
AAGGAGGTCGTGAGGTGGATCGGCACGGCGCGGGCGCCGGTGGCCGGGTCGGGCGCGGCGCCGGCATGCAGTGCTAGCGTGTCGAAGCCGGGGTCGGAGTAGCCGGGCATGGGGTGTTTCCTCGAAGGAAGGCGCTATGGAACTGCTTGGCATTGTGGGCTATATTGGCCCTATCGGCAGGTCACGCCGGTGCCACCAGAGGAGACGGCCATGAAAGTCAGCGACATCCTGCGCGTCAAGGGCAACACGCTCTACACAGTCACGCCCGACGAGCCTCTGTCCGGCGCCATCGAGATCCTGGCCGAGAAGGACATCGGCTCGCTGGTGGTGATGGACCATGGCGACCTCACCGGCATGCTGACCTTTCGCGAGGTGATCCTCGCCATCGTGAAGAACGGCGGCGCCGTCGGCAACACGCTGGTGCGCAGCGCCATGGACGACCATCCGCTCACCTGCACCGGGGAGACCGAACTCGACGAAGTTCGCCGCATGATGCTGGAACGCCACGCGCGCTACATGCCGGTGATGGACCGCCGCATGCTGATGGGCGTGATCAGCTTTTACGACGTCGCCAAGGCCGTGGTGGACAGCCAGAACTTCGAGAACCGGATGCTCAAGGCCTACATCCGCGACTGGCCTGCCTCCGACGACCAGCAGCCGAGCGCATCACTCTGATTCCTCACTTAAAAATCGCTGCGCGATTTTTAAGTGGTCTGATCAGATGAGAAGGCCGGAGTAAATCCGGCCGTCTCATGGAGGATGGTGCTGCATGTTATTCCGCACCATCAGTGCCACTGCGTGGGTGTGATTTCCGCTACTCGGGGGCGTCGAATACACTTGCGATAGCGCGCGCCCACGCAGTGATCTAATCAGGCCACTTTTAAATCGCGCAGCGATTTAAAAGTGAAATATTTATGAGTGGAAGCACCTTCGGCAAACTATTCGCGGTCACCAATTTCGGTGAATCGCATGGCCCGGCCATTGGCTGCGTCATTGATGGCTGCCCGCCCGGCATGGCGCTGTCGCAGGCCGACATCCAGCCCGATCTCGATCGCCGCCGCCCCGGCACCAGCCGGCACGTCACGCAGCGCCAGGAAGCCGACCAGGTCGAAATTCTCTCGGGCGTGTACGAAGGTCGCACCACTGGCACGCCCATTGCGCTCCTGATTCGCAACACCGACCAGCGCAGCAAGGACTACGCCGAGATCGCTCAGACGTTCCGGCCCGGCCATGCCGATTACACCTATCTGCAGAAGTATGGTCTGCGCGATCCGCGTGGCGGCGGCCGTGCGTCGGCGCGGCTCACCGCGCCCATGGTGGCTGCGGGCGCGGTGGCCAAGAAGTGGTTGGCAGCGAAATACGGCACCGTCTTTCGCGGATGCATGCAGCAAATCGGCGACCTCCCGATCGCGTTCGAAAGCTGGGACCACGTCCCAAACAATCCGTTCTTCGCCCCCGTGGCCGATGTTGCCAATCTCGAAAGCTACATGGACGCGCTGCGCAAGGCGGGTGACTCCTGCGGTGCGCGCATCCGCGTGAGCGCGTCTAACGTGCCGATCGGGCTGGGCGAACCGCTCTTCGACAAGCTTGATGCCGACATCGCCTACGCGATGATGGCCATCAACGCTGTGAAGGGCGTCGAAATCGGCGCGGGTTTCGCCAGCGTCAATCAACGTGGCACCACGCACGGCGATTCGCCGACGCCTCGGGGTTTTCGCACCAACAATGCGGGCGGCATTTTGGGCGGCATCAGCAGCGGCCAGGACCTGGAGGTCTCGATCGCGGTAAAGCCCACCAGCTCGATCGTCAGTCCGCGCGAGAGCGTGACCGTCACAGGCGAGACCACCGAGGTGATCACCAAGGGGCGGCACGACCCCTGCGTGGGCATTCGGGCCGCCCCTATCGCCGAAGCCATGTTGGCGCTGGTGGTGATGGACCATGCGCTGCGCCACCGAGCCCAGAACGCTGACGTCGACCCCCCGGTGCCGCCGATCGCCGCATCTTTCCTCTGATGGCGACACGGCTTGCGCTGAGCCGGGCCGCGCAGAGCGTCGGGTTCTTCGGCATCTATCTGCTGTCGCTGGGCGCGCTGCTCATCGTGGCTCCCAACTTGCTGTTGGGCTTGTTTCAGATGGTGCCCACGGGTGAGGTTTGGATCCGCGTTGTTGGCATGCTGGTGCTCTTCCTTGGCACTTTCTACGTGCTTGCGGCGCTCGGCGAAGTTCGACAGTTCTTTGGCTGGACTGTCCCGGTGCGCGCGTGCGTCCTGCTGTTCTTCATCGGATTCGTGTTGTCCGGTCATGCGCCCGCAACATTGCTGCTTTTCGGGGTGGTGGACCTCGCCGGAGCAGGCTGGACGGCGGTCGCTCTTCACCGCTCGCGATAGCCCTACGGAAGGTCTGAACAAGGCCGCTTCGCGCACACGTCGCGCGCATCAAGTCGCCTCATCGCGCAAGCTCCTTTGCATCAATCAACGCACGGAGGCATGATCGGCAGACTTGTTCGACTTCCCCTAACTCTCAAGGACCGAAAATGAAAGAACAGCTCGACCCTGGCCACATCATGCAAACCGCTACCGCCTTTTGGGCGTCCAAGGTACTGCTTACAGCGGTGGAGTTGGATCTATTTACCACGCTAGGGGATGGAACAATGTCTGCACCACAGCTTGGCAAGACACTCGGGCTTCACGCCCGGGGGTCTTATGATTTTTTTGACGCGCTTGTGGCATTGAAATTTCTAGACCGCGATGGAGATGGTTCAGAAGGTCGATACAAGAACACGCCAGAGACCGCCGCATTTTTGAACAGAAAAAGCCGCACTTATATCGGCGGCTTGCCAGAGATGCTAAATGCACGCTTGTTCGGGTTTTGGAACAACCTCGGAACGGCACTGAAAACTGGCCAGCCGCAGAACGAGCTTAAGCACGGCGGAAAATCCATGTTTGAGGAACTCTATTCAAACCAGGACAGGTTGAGTCAATTTCTCGATGCCATGACCGGGTTCCAAGCGGCGAACTTTGGCCTGCTGGCAGAGAAATTCAACTTTTCCAAATACAAAACTGTGTGCGATGTTGGAGGGGCGCTAGCCCTGCTCTCCAGAATCGTGGGTGGGAGTCATCAGCATTTGACGTTCAGCAGCTTCGATCTCCCGCCCGTGGCACCTCTTGCGCAGAAACAGATCACAGCGGCGGGCATGGAAAAGCGAATCAAGGCGATCACCGGGGATTTCTTCAAAGAAGAATTGCCCAAAGCGGATGTCATCACCATGGGCAATATCCTGCATGACTGGAACCTCGAAAATAAGAAAAAACTCATTCAGAAGGCGTATGACGCGCTTCCAGAAGGCGGGGCCTTTATTGCGATAGAGAATCTGATTGACGATGCCAGGCGGGAAAATGCGTTTGGTCTGCTAATGTCGCTCAATATGCTTATCGAGTTTGGCGATGCCTTTGACTACACCGGCGCTGACTTCCGCGAATGGTGTAGCGAGGTCGGATTTAAACGTTTTGAATTTATCAATCTTGCTGGCCCAACCAGTGCTGCTATTGCGTACAAGTGACCTCTGGACGAGCGACCCCCGGTCATGGAGGCAATGATGCGTCGCCTCGCTTCGTAACTGTGCGCGTCTGAGGCTGAACGAGCCGAGCCTGGCGAGACGACCATCCTGAACATCCACCACCTGCTTGAAGTCAATGATTTTGCCGACATGAACGGTGGACTTGCTCAGGCCTTCCCTAGGAGCACTCGCGCCAATGCGGTCGCGCCCGGACCTGGCACCTAGATCCGCGCCGGAATGGCCTTCGCGAACCGGACGCCAAAAGGTTTATAACCGGCGCATGAGCATCTTCGAGCGCTTCCTTTCGACTCCCGAGGCCCTGGAAGCATTTGGCGAGCGCAGCTTCGTTCAGGCGATGCTGCGGTTCGAAGCGGCGCTCGCGCGGGCCCAAGCTGAATGCGGGCTGATCCCGCGTGAAGCCGCTGCCAGCATTGCTGGATGCTGCGAGATCGGGCTTTTCGACGTTGACCGGATTGCGCAAGAAAGCGCCCGCGCGGGTAGCGTTGCCATTCCACTCGTCGAGGCCTTGAAAGAACTTGTGGGGCAAGCCGACGCGAAGGCCGTGGCATTCACGCATTTCGCCAGCACGAGCCAGGACGTGATCGACACCGCCAGCGCGCTCGTCAGCGCGCCGGTGCTGCAAGCGCTCGACGAAGACGTTGACCGCGCCATCAGCGCCTTGCTGACACTCGCCGAACAGCATGCGCAAGCGCCGATGCTCGCTCGCACCTTGGCGCAGCCGGCTTCGGTCACGAGCTTCGGATGGAAGTGCGCGCAATGGGCCGCACCGCTTGTGCGCAGCCGCCGTCGGTTGCGTGCCGCTGCCAGCACGGCGCTCGCCGTGCAGCTTGGCGGCGCTGTGGGGACGCAGGCGCAAATGATGGGGCAGGGTGCCAAGGTGGCAGAGCTCATGGCGCGTGAACTGGGTTTGACCGCGCCGCCGTCGCCCTGGCACACCCAGCGCGACAACTGGGTCGCACTGGGCTGCGAGTTGGGTCTCGTCGCCGGCAGCCTGGGCAAGATCGCGAAGGACCTGTCGCTGCTGGCGCAGTGGGAGGTGGGCGAGGTCAGCGAGTCGTTCGAAGCCGGGCGGGGCGGATCTTCTGCCATGCCGCACAAGCGAAATCCCGTCGCGGCCATGGTGGCGCTGGCGGCCGCGCAGCGCGCACCGCAGCACGTGGCGGCGTTGGTGGCCGCGATGCCGCAAGAGCACGAGCGCGCGCTGGGCCCCTGGCAGGCCGAGCTCGCCGAATGGCCCCTCTTGCTCGGCACGGTGCACGGTGCGGCTCGGGCAATGGCGCCGGCGCTGGCCGGTTTGCAGGTCGACACTGCGCGAATGAAGTCCAACCTGGAGCGGTTGAGAGCGGAGTTGCCGCCGCCGGTCGCGAATGAGTGGTTCGATCCTGCGTTGGCTGACCATGCCGCGCAACTTGCGCGCGACCAGGTGGCGCGGCTGCGCAGGGAACTGAAGGAGCTCGCGTGACAGATCGCAAAAGTGACAACGAGTGCGGCATGACGAATCGCCGTCGGGTGCTGGGCGATGCCTGGGTCGACAAAGCTCAGCGCAACACCAGCGACTTCACTGCGGAATTTCAGGATCTCATCACGCGCTACGCCTGGAACGAGATCTGGGGCCGCGAGGCTTTCGGAGACAAGACGCGGCGTTTGATGGTGCTGTCGCTGATGCTGGGCACCAAGAGCTACGAAGAGTTCGCAATGCACGTGCGGTCTGCGTTGGACGGCCCCCCGGAGTCCCGTCTGACTGCCGATGACATCAAGGAAGTGATCCTGATGGCCGCCGTCTACTGCGGCGTGCCGACTGCGAACCATGCCTTTGGCGTGGCATCTGAAATACTGCGCGAAAAAGGGCTGTTGCTCCTAAAGCCTGTATAAAGCGGACTTTAGTTTCTCGGCGGGGGGGCCGATGCCACATCTGAATTTCGTCAAACAGGGGCGCGGCCCTGTCACCATTGTCCTGAGCCATGCGCTGGGTTGCGACCTGAGCATGTGGGACGAGGTAGCCGCCCTGCTGGAGCCCGGCTTCACGGTGCTGCGGTACGACCACCGGGGCCACGGCAAGTCCGAAGTCGTGCCCGGCCCTTGCACGATCGAAACCCTGGCCGACGACGCGGCCGCATTGATCGGCACGGTGACGCAGAGCGAAGTCCATTTTGTGGGGCTCTCGATGGGGGGCATGGTCGCGCAGCAGATCGCGGTGCGGCATCCCGAGCTGGTGAACAGCATCGTCATTGCCAATTCCTCCAGTTGCTACGACGACACCGCGCGCGGGATGTGGCGGGCTCGCATCGAGACCGTAGTGACGCAGGGGACCGCCGCCATCGCCGATGGCGCCATGCAGCGCTGGTTCACGCCGGAATTCTGCAGTGGTGCCGAAAGCGGAAAACGGGTCGCGCAGCTACGCGCCGTGCTGGAAGCGACCGATGCCAAGTCCTATGCCGCCTGCTGCGAAGCCATCTCATGCATTGATTTCGGCAGCAGCAACCCGCTGGTTGCCTGCCCGGCGCTGGTTATTGCCGGCATACGCGACGACGCAACGCCACCTGCTATGGCCGAGACAATCCGCAACTCGATCTCGGGCGCGGAACTCGCGACGATTGAGGCGGCACACCTGAGCGCGGTGGAAAAGCCTGCAGAGTTCGCGCGCCTGGTGGTCGAGTTCATCCACAGCCTGTAAGACGCCTTTGCCCTTCGCCTGCAAGGCGAGCGGAAAGCCACTAGCATGACTGCATGAATGCGCCGCTCAAAATCGATTTCGTGTCCGACGTCTCCTGTCCCTGGTGCGCCATCGGGCTCGCGTCGCTGGAGCGCGCACTGGAAAGGGTGGCCGGTGAGGTGAGCGCCGAATTGCACTTTCAGCCGTTCGAGCTCAATCCTTCCATGCCGCCGGGAGGACAGGACGTCACTGAACACCTCACACAGAAATATGGCACCACGCCCGAGCAGCAGCACGCCGCGCGGGACGCCATCCGCGAACGAGGTGCGGCCGTCGGCTTCGAATTCCGCAAAGAAGGACGCGGACGCATCTACAACACATTCGATGCGCATCGGCTCTTGCATTGGGCGGGTTTGGAAAGCCCCGACCGGCAGCACGCGCTGAAGAACCAGCTGCTCAAGGCGTACTTCGGCGAGGGCCGTAGCCCCGAAGAGGCTGCGGTGTTGCTCGACGCCGTGCAGCAGGCGGGGCTCGACGTACTACGCGCACGAACCATCCTTGAGAGCGATGAATATGCGCAGGAAGTGCGTGAGCGTGAGCAGTTCTTTCTGCAGCAGGGCATTCACGCGGTTCCGGCCGTCATCATCAACGACAAGCACTTGATCCAGGGTGGGCAGCCGCCCGAGCTATTCGAGCGCGCCTTGCGGCAGATCGCCACAGCGCCGGCGGACCTCTAGGTCGAGTGGAGCCGAATTAGTCACCGCCTGCAGGGCGGTATCGCTCGTTCACCGTCATCCAGAAATCATGCACCTGCCGCATCTTGCGGCGCAGTTCATCGTAGTCAGTGGCCTTGCGCACGTAGCTGTTGGCGCCGTTGGCGTAGCAGGCTGCGATGTCACCTTTTTCGGTGGACGAAGAATGCATCACAACCGGGACGGTGGCAGTGCGCGGGTCCGCACGGACTGCCTTGAGCACATCCAGGCCGTGAAGCCGCACGAGCTTCATATCCAGAATGATAAGGCGCGGCTGCTGGCTCGTATCGCGCGCGGCGTGCGCGCCGCGGCCAAAGACGTAATCCAGCGCTTCCACGCCGTCCGAAGCCGTGGCAATATCCCGAGGGTCGCAGCACTCGCTGAGTGCCATCACCGTGAGTTCAAGGTGATCCGGGTTATCGTCCACCACAAGAATGGCGGCATTATTCATCTTGTCGCTCAAGTAGCACGATCACTCCGGCTGTTTTGACCGGACTCTCCCTGCACATACCGGGTCCATAGCCCGCCGGCGTCGATTTTCGCACAGCCGATGTGAATGAGCTTGACAGCTCATCCGGCGTCGTCTGCCAGCCCGCCGGTGCATCCGCGCACTTCTGGTTTGTCCGGTGCCTCAGGCCGAGGTCGCGCCCCCGGATTGCGCCACGCACCACTCGATCAGCGCATCCGTCTCTATGGACTTGTCGAACACCCGGTCGCACCCCAGTGCCTCGCATTGTTTGCGCACGTTGGGATTCGCGGTGCCTGTCAGCACGACCATCTTTCGTTCCGGCTTGCGGTCGCGAAGTGCGTGAAGCACGCCAAAGCCGCTGCCGCCGCGTTCCAGGATCAGGTCGATGATGGCAATGTCCCAATGGTTCGCGGGATCAGTGAGCCAAGCCACGGCCGCCTTTTCGCTGCTCGCCACACCTTGAGTGACGACGCCGGCCAACTCCGACAACGCCTCGATGAGGCTGGCGCGGATGGACAGGTTGTCCTCCACCACAAAGGCATTGAGCGTCAAGTCGGGTCTCCTGGCAGCGGCCCGGGCTGCTGCCGCCTGGCGACATGATGACATGGGCCATGGCCCGCTGGCGCAAAGCCCGGCGAAGGATGTGGTGCATTTTGCACACAACTGCACTCAGCGTACGAGCAGCACCACCTTGCCCTGCGTCGATCCCGAGGCAACTGCTTCGTGCGCTCGTGCCGCCTCGCGCAGCGCGAACGTCTGCGACACGTGCGGCACGATCTTGCCGGCTTCCACCAGCTCAGCAATTCGATCGAGCCCAACGTGGTCCACGACGGTGTCACGCAGAAGATGCTGACCCAAACGCTGCGTGCGCTCGAGCGCGATGGCCTGGTCACGCGCACCGTCTACGCCACCACGCCACCACGCCGCCGAGTGTCGAATACGCGCTCACGCCGCTCGACCAGAGCAGCACGCTGTTGCTTGACAGCGTGCGCACCACACGGCTTGAGAGGCCCCCGGCTCAACCCTTGGCGCAGGTCCGGTCGACGTACTGGAGCGCGTCTGGCAGTGCGTCGCGGAACACCATCCACTCGTGATCGCCATCAATCACGCGCAACTCCGCCTGCTTGGGCTGGATCTGGTGGATGCGCCAAAACAGGTTGGCGGACATGGGGGCGATTCCGAGGAAGTCGTGGTCACCCGAAACAATCCACATGGGGACGCGCAGGGGCTGAGCGGTATAGGCCGCCAGGTGGGCCGGGTAGTTCAGCGACTTCCACGTATCGGGATCGAACTGGCCGTTGCGCACGAATTGAGGCGTGCGGCGCGCGGCCGAGGTTTCCGGGGGCAACGGGTCGTAGATGGCCGGGCTGATCACCGCGGCGGCGCAAAACCGCGCGGGATGACGAAGCGCGAGGTTGAGGGCGCCGTAGCCGCCCATGGACAACCCGCCGATGGCCCGGCCCTTGCGGTCGCGCGCGACCTTGTAGCGGCTTTCCACATAGGGCAACAGGTCGTCGATGATGGCGGCCTCGCCCTTTTCGGCGACGCCGTTGGCCCACCAGCTGGCCGGGCCCGCAGTCGGCATCACCACCACCGACGGCCGCATCAGACCCCGCTTGATCAGGGCGTCCAGGGTTTCGACGGCGCCGCCTTTGGTCCGCCACTCGTTCTCGTCGCCGCCCGCGCCGTGCAGGAGGTAAACCACAGGGTAGGGGCCCGCGCCATCCTTGTAGCCGTCCGGCAGGTAAACGGTGAACTTCACATCGCGACCCAGCGCGCTGCTGCGCGCACTGTCCGAAAGCACTTCTCCCGCCTGGACGCCACCGGCCAGCGTCAGGCCAATGCCCAGGGCAGCAGCGGTGCGGCGGAATGTCTGCACGAAACTCATGTCATCTCCATATTGTTGCGCCGGCTCGCGGGCCGGCTGCGGCGATTGTGCTTGACCCAGCCGGATCAACGCGACGCCATCACTCGTAGGCCGACAGCGGCGGGCAACTGCAGACGAGATTGCGGTCGCCATAGACGTTGTCCACCCGCCCGATCGGCGACCAGTACTTCGCATGGCGCCGGGCATCCAGGCTGGCTGCGCCCACCTCGCGCGAATACGGGTGAGGCCAGTCGGCCTTGAGCAGGCTGGTGGCGGTGTGCGGCGCGTGTTTAAGCGGATTGTCGTCCTGCGGCCACTCGCCGCGCTCGACGCACCTGATCTCTTCGCGGATGGCGATCATGGCGTCGATAAAGCGATCGAGCTCGTCCAGCGTCTCGCTTTCGGTCGGCTCCACCATCAAGGTGCCGGGGACGGGAAAGCTCAAGGTCGGCGCGTGAAAACCATAGTCGATCAAACGTTTGGCCACATCCTCCGCCGTCACGCCGCTGGCATCCTTGATCGGACGCAAGTCCAGGATGCATTCGTGGGCGACATGGCCATTGGCACTGGCGTAAAGCGTTGGATAGTGGTCCTTCAGGCGGGTGCTGATGTAGTTCGCACTCAGGATGGCAGTTTCGGTCGCGAGCGTCAGACCGTCCGGGCCCATCATGCGGCAGTACATCCAGCTGATGGGCAGCACCGACGCATTGCCCAGCGGCGCAGCGGAGACGGCGCCCACGCCGTGCGACGGCACACCGCCGGCTGCATGGCCCGGCAAGAAGGGCACCAAGTCTTCGACCACGCACACCGGGCCGACGCCCGGTCCGCCGCCGCCGTGCGGAATGCAAAAGGTCTTGTGCAGGTTGAGGTGGCTCACGTCGCCGCCGAACTCGCCCGGTGCGGCGACGCCGACCAGCGCGTTCATGTTGGCGCCGTCTACATAGACGCGCCCGCCGTGCTGATGGACCAGCGCGCATAGCTCCTTGATCTGCATCTCAAATACACCGTGCGTGCTCGGGTAGGTGATCATCACGCAGGCCAGGTTGGCGCTGTGCTGCTCGCACTTGGCCTGGAGATCGCCCAGGTCCACGTTGCCGTTCAAGTCGCACGCCGTCACGACCACTTGCATGCCAACCATCTGCGCACTGGCCGGGTTGGTGCCGTGCGCGGACGAAGGGATCAGGCAGATGTTGCGGTGACCCTGGCCTTTGCTCGCATGGAAGGCCTTTATCGCCAGCAGTCCGGCGTACTCGCCTTGCGACCCGGCGTTGGGTTGCAGGCTGATTCCCGCGTAGCCCGTGGCCTGGCACAGCCAGGCGCGCAATTGCTCATCCAATTCGGCGTACCCCTGAAGCTGGTCGGGCGGCGCGAAGGGATGCATGTATGCGAACTCCGGCCAGGTGATCGGGATCATCTCGCTGGTCGCGTTGAGCTTCATCGTGCAGCTGCCCAGAGGAATCATGCTGCGGTCCAGCGCGAGGTCCTTGTCCGAGAGCGAGCGGATGTAGCGCAGCATGCCGGTTTCAGAGTGGTGCGTGTTGAATACTGGGTGCGTGAGGAAGTCACTGGTGCGGCGCAATTCGGCCGGGATGAGCGATTCGATGCCCTTCTCGAATGCGTCGAAGGTGGGCAAGGTCTGGCCTTCATGCGCGAACACGCGCCACAGCATCTCGATGTCGCTGCGAGAAGTGGTTTCGTCGAGCGCGATGCACAAGTAGTCGTTCCACGCCACGCGCAGGTTCGCGCCGAACGAACGTGCACGTGCGGCCAGCGCCTGGGTTTTTTCGTCGGTCTTCAGGCACAGCGTGTCGAAGGCGCTGCCATGGTGCGTCCGCGTATAGCCCAGCGCCGCGAGACCGCTTGCCAGAATCGCCGTGTAGCTCGCAACGCGCTGCGCAATGCGCTTCAGGCCCTGCGGACCGTGGTAGACCGCGTACATGCTGGCGATCACGGCAGGCAACACTTGCGCCGTACAGATGTTGGAAGTCGCCTTCTCGCGGCGGATGTGCTGCTCGCGGGTCTGCAGCGCAAGACGGTAAGCGGGATTGCCATGCGAGTCGATGCTGACTCCGACCAGACGTCCCGGCAGCGAGCGCTTGAACTCGTCGCGGCACGCCATGTATGCGGCGTGCGGGCCGCCGGCGCCCATCGGCATGCCGAATCTCTGCGTGCTGCCCACCACGATGTCGGCGCCCCATTCTCCCGGCGGCACCAGCAGCGTCATCGCCAGCAGGTCGGCCGCGACGATGCAAGCGGCTTGCTTGTCGTGGATGCGCTTGGCTTCGGGGGCCCAATCGTGGACCCAACCGCTGCTGGCGGGGTACTGGATCAGCGCGCCAAAGAAGTCGCCGTTCATGGCGCTTTCCCATTCGGCTGCCGAATTCGCAATCACCACCTGGATCCCCAGTGGCGCGGCGCGCGTTTGCACCACCTCGATGGTTTGCGGATGACAGTCG
>JBKJTX010000153.1:0-9624 GCA_046590315.1 Ramlibacter sp.
TGCCAGTCGTGGGCCTGCGCGCCAGTCGCCCACAAAACCAGGTCGCTGCTACGCCCCATTGGCGCGGACCAACTGCTGTCCAACTGAACGACCACTTTCGCTCGAGCGAGCGAGCGAGAGGCGGCACGCTGCGCACTCGTGGCGAGGCCGGGCAACAGTTGTGCGCCTTGGGACACCAGGCGGCCTTGGACGGGCCGTTCGGGCCGCAAGCGGCGCAGCCGCGCCAGCACCGCCAGCAGCGACTCGACGCCGGCCGCGCCGCCGCCGACCGCCGTGACCGTGTACGGGCCGCTGGAAGAATCCTGCGAGAAGTCGGACAACACCTGGGCGTAGACGCGGGGAAGCATTGAAATCGGTCGCATCGAAAGCATGTACGCGCCCTCGCCGGGCGGTGGCCGCAAGGTCGAGCCGATGTTCAGCGACAGCAGGTCATAGTCGAGCGACTCGCCATTGGACAACGCGATGCGCCGCCGACCCGGCTCCAGCGCCTGCAACTCCGCGCCGATATAGCGCGCGCCGCAGGCGGCTGCCAAGGCAGCAAAGTCAATCGCCATCTGGCCGAGGGTGTAGCTGCCGGCCAGCCAGCCCGGCACCATGCCGGAGTACGGCGCCTGCGCGACTGGCGACACTACCACCAGCTCCACACCCGGCACCGGCGCGTGCGCCCAATCCAGCAGAACCTGGGCATGCGCATGGCCGGCGCCGGCGAGCACCAGCCGCTTCACGCCAACCATCCTTGTGGCAGGTGCGCCAGATCGGCCGGCTCGTCCACATCGGCGACGGCTGGCAATTCCAGCGCGCGCAAACCAGCGGCGCGAAGGCGCTCCCTTGTCTGCGCCATCACGCCGGATGTGCTCCAGGCGACGCCTTCGAACAATGAGGGTTGCGGTGAGCGCAGGCCGACCAACGCGTAGCCGCCGTCCAGCGCCGGGACGAAGACTGCATCGTGCGCGTCGAGCGATGCCAGGGCTTGACGCACGCGAACGGCATCGAGCGAAGGCGCGTCGGTACCGATGATCACGACGCATCGATGGCTGGACAGCAAACGCTGGAAGGCACGGTGCATGCGCTGCCCGAGATCGCCTTCGCCTTGCGTGGTCAGTCGCGCGCCATGATCGCGCGCGACTTGCCCAAATGCGGGATGGGTCGCATCCGGCGCTGCGCAAATCTCCAGCGTGTCCGGCGCGGCGGCGGCGGCCGCGCGAGCCGCGTGGCCCAACATGCGCTCAGCCAGCATCGCCGCGCCGTCGGCGCCGAGCGCGGGGATGAGGCGCGTCTTGGCCAAGCCCGCCTGCGGTGCCTTGGCAAAGACGACGACGGCGCTGCCGCTCACCGGTAAGCCTCCGCCAGTGTCTGCGCCGGTGCGCCGCGCCAGTAGCGCCAGCGCAGTCGCCACATGAGAAAGATCGTGCGCCAGATGCCGCGCGTCTCCCAGCGGCGACCGGACGTGGTAACGCACGTGCGCAGACAGGCAGGCCGACCGAAAGCGCACAGCCGCCGGGCAATCTCCACGTCCTCCATCAGCGGCTGATCGGGGAAACCGCCGGCCTGCACGAAGGCTGCACGCGTGACGAAGATCGCCTGATCGCCGGTGGCGATGCCGGTCCAGCGCGAGCGCAGGTTCATCAGCGCGGCGACGACGCGCAGCATGAAGGGCCGGCCGCTGATGCGCACGTCAAAACGTCCCCAGGGCGCCCCGGCCACCAACGCCCGGCGAACCAAGTGGTCGGCGCCATCGGGCAACTGCGTGTCGGCATGCAGGAACAGCAACATGTCGGCCTGGGCCGATGCGGCGCCGGCATTCATCTGGCGGGCTCGCCCCGCAGCAGCGGCCAGCACCTGGTCCGCCAGCGGCCGCGCGAGCACCACAGTCGCGTCGTGGCTGCCCCCATCGACAACGATGACCTCGGCCCCGCGCGAGCGCAGCGGCGCCAGCGCCCGCAGCGCGGCCACGATGCCATCGGCTTCGTTCAGTACTGGTATGACGATGGACAGGGTAGGCTTCACGTCAACCGCGCTCCCACGCGTGATAACGGGCCGCCCATTGCAGCAGACGCTGCGGCGCATGCGCGCGCTTCCATTCTCCGGCGGCGTACTTGTTCGCCTCGGCCAGTGTCGGATAAGTGTGGATGGTCCCCAGGATCTTGTTCAGGCCCAGACCATGCTTCATCGCCAGCACGTATTCCGCCAACAGGTCGCCGGCATGCTCGCCGACGATGGTCACGCCGAGGATCTTGTCCTTGCCCGGCACGGTGAGCACCTTGACGAAGCCGCGATCGGTGCCGTCGGCGATGGCGCGATCGAGGTCCTCGATGCCGTAGCGCGTGACTTCGACTGCGACGCCTTGCTCGCGGGCCTCGGCTTCCGACAGACCCACGCGAGCGACTTCCGGGTCGGTGAAGGTGGTCCACGGAATCACCGAGTAGTCGGCCCGGAAATTGCGAACGCGGCCGAACAGCGCATTCACGGCCGCATACCAGGCCTGGTGCGCGGCCGTGTGCGTGAACTGGAACGGGCCGGCGACGTCGCCGACGGCGTAGATGTTGGGGTAGTGCGTGCGCAAGTACGCGTCGGTTTCAATCGTCTTGCGCGGCGTGAGCGGCAAGCGCAGTTCCTCCAGGCCATAGCCGGTGACACGCGGGCTGCGGCCTACGGCGCACAGCAGCTGGTCGAACGGGACAACCACCTCCCGGCCTTGGTGCTTCACGATCAATTTCTTTTCGCCGTCCGCCATCTCGACGCGCAGGGCCTCGTGGCCGGTCAGCAAGATGACGCCGTCCGCGCGCAGCGACGCCGCCACCAGCACCGACACTTCGGGGTCCTCACGCACCAGCACGCGATCGGCCATCTCCACCTGGGTCACCTGACTGCCCAGTAACGCGAACGCCTGCGCCAACTCGCTGCCGATCGGACCGCCCCCAAGCACCACGAGTCGACGCGGCAACTCCTTGATGTCCCACACCGTGTCGCTGGTAAGCACCCCAGCCTCGGTTAAACCGGGAATGGGCGGCACGAGGGGACTGGCACCGGCGGCAATCACGATGCTGCGCGTGGTGAGCGTTTGGGTCCTCCCATCGGCAAGCGTCACCTCGACGCTCCAGGGACTGGTGATGCGGGCATGGCCCTGCAGCACTTCCACGCCGAGCTTCGTGTAGCGCTCCACCGAGTCGTGCGGTGCGATGGTGCGGATCACGTCATGAATCCGCTGCATCACTGCGCCGAAGTCCAGAGTGCCACGCGCGTCCTTCACCCCGTACCGTTCGGCGGTGCGAAGCTGTCGCATCAGTTTGGCGCTGCGAATCAGTGCCTTGCTCGGCACACAGCCGTAGTTCAGGCAGTCGCCCCCCATCTTGTGGCCTTCGATCAAAGTGACCTTGGCCTTGACAGCCGCAGCGATGTAGGCGGTCACGAGCCCGCCCGCGCCGGCGCCAATGACGACCAGGTTCCGATCGAAGCGCGCTGGCCTTTTCCAGCCGGCGTAGCGCTTGCGTGCTTGCAGCCAACCGACCAACGACTTGGCCAACAGCGGGAACACGCCCAGCAAGACGAAGCTGCCCAGCAAGCCGGGCGAGAACACGTCGCCGGGCGCGTTGATGGATGCCAACTGCGTGCCGGCGTTGACGTACACGGCCGTGCCGGCCAGCATGCCCACTTGGCTGGCGAGGTAAAAGCGCAATGCGGGCATCGGCGTCAATCCCATCAGCAGATTGATCAACCAGAACGGAAACAGCGGCACCAGCCGCAGCGTGAGCAAGTACCAAACGCCGTCGCGTTTCAGTCCCTCGTTGATCGGCGCCAGTTGGCGGCCGAAGCGGGCTTGCACCACGTCGCGCAGCAGGTAGCGCGAGACCAGAAAGGCGAGCAAGGCACCGATGCTGGAGGCGAACGACACGACCAGAAGCCCCGTGCCCAGGCCGAAGATCGCACCCGCAGCCAGCGTAAGAACGGTAGCGCCCGGGATCGACAACGCGGTGGCGACGACATAGACCCCGAAGAAAATCAGCGCCGTGGCCAGTGGCTGGGCCTGATAGCGGCCGACCAGCGCATCGCGGCTGGCCTTCAGATTATCCAGAGTGAGTAGCTGTCCCAACTCGAAGTGTCGGTAGAGCACGACAGCCCCGAACGCTGCGATGCCGGCCACAACCCACAGCACCGGCTTGCGCAGCGACATCAGACGACGCCGGCCGGGACAAATTCCAACACCGCCTCATGCGTTACTGCGGGCTCCAGCGCGCCGCCGCAGCTGCTGCCCTGGCCGGCAGTGCATCCGTAGCAGTGGTCGGCGATGCGGATGGCTTCGCTCTCGGGGTCGCGCGCGAGCAGGTCGCGCAGGTGCGGCCGCGCCACGTCCTGCAAGCGGGCGTGTAGGCCCAGCATCTGGTTGAAGTCGCAGTCGTAGAGATCGCCCTGCCAGTCGACGCTGATCATGCTGCGGCACATCACCGTGTCGAGATTTTCGGGTTGGTAAGCGCCTCGCAGCAGTTGCATATAGCTGGCGAATGTGCCCTTGCTCACCAGTGTGCTGCCGAAGCGCTGCACCGGCATGTTCGTCAGCGCGAATAGATGATTGAAGCGAATACCGAAGTGCTGCAGCAGTTCGCGCTTGTAGTCGGCCTCCAGCGCGCCCTGCGGCGGCGGCAGCGATGCACCTTGCGGGTTGTAGACCAGGTTCAAGACCAAGCTGCTGCCTTCCTGCCCGTAGCCCAGGGCATTGAGTTGGCGCAGGCCCGCAATGCTGCGATCGAAAACGCCGTCACCGCGCTGGCGGTCGACGTTCGCGGGCGAATAGCAGGGCAGCGAGGCGGTGACTTCCACCCCCTGCGCTGCGAGGAAAGCCGCCAGATCGTCCTGCCCCGGCTCGGACAGGATGGTGAGGTTGCAGCGATCGATGACGCGCACGCCCAATGCACGCGCTCCTCGCACCAGCTCCAGGAAGTGCGGACTCAGCTCCGGCGCACCGCCAGTGAGGTCCAGCGTGGCGATGCGGCGCGCGCGCAGCACCTCCAACACCAGCGCCGCGTGCTCGGCGTCCATCATCTCAGTGCGCTGAGGGCTGGCGGCAACATGGCAATGCAGGCAGCTCTGATTGCATTTGTAGCCCAGATTCACCTGCAAAGTGTCCAGCCGGCGGCGGCGGATCGGCGGAAAGTCGGTAGCGACCAGCAGAGGCAAAGTGGCGTGCATAAAAATTATTGTCCTGTTGGCGCGTACTTGAGTTGAAGTGAGTCGCTTCAGAGGTCCAATCCGTTACAGCCTTTTTACCGGCTGGCGCACGGCATCTGTTCAGGCACCCAGTGCAGGTCGGCGAACCCGGCCCGCGCCGATTCGCCGGTGTTGTCGGTGTCGGCAGTGATGGCCAGCTGAACCGGCTTGGCCGATACCCCATACAGTCGCGCCGCGTCCCGACCGATGTGCCGGCGTTCCTGCACCCACTTGCCAGCGTCGGCACCGCCGCTGCGAAGCACAACCATCGTGGTGCGGTCCGTGTAGGCGTTGGGGCGCTCGGCGCCCACAGGCTGGCGGTTGTCCCAGACGTAGTTGAGGGCGGCGTCGGGCACTGCGGGTCCCCAGATCGAACGGGCGATGCGCAACTGGGTACGCAACCCCAGGCTTTTCTCTGACTCGGGCAGCGCGAGGCTGACGTAGAGGCGAGCCGCGTAGTCGTCGCCGCTGCGCCGCGTCATGTCGGCCGACTGCAGCGGCGCGTCCACGCGCCAGCGCCAGCAGAGGACGGGGGTACGGGCCAAGTCGACCTCCACCGGCCGCCCCAACAAAGACATGCTGGCCGATGACTTCACTTCGATCGCGGCCACGCCGTCCCAGTCCACCACCGTGAAAGTGTTGGGCTTGATATCCGTGCTCAGACGCACTTCCTGCCACGGCGAGATGCCGCCATCGAAGCGCCCGGCCCAGACGGGATCGCCGTCAGGGGCAGCGGCCGCGAGGGCGATGGGCAGCAGGCCTGCCAGGCAGACGGAAAAATGCAGCGAACTGAATTTCAGTTTCATCGTGCTAGCCAGTCGTCGACGGCGTTGCGCCGGTTACACCAGGGCAGAATGGCGCCTTTCCAACCACCCGCTGTAACCAAAACGCGCCCGACGACGATATGCCTGATGACGCCCGCCAGGATGACTTCGAATCGAACCTGAAGCCGCTCTGGTTGAGCGCCCAGCTGGGCGATGAGGCCGCCTACCGTGAGTCGCTTGCGCGCATTGCGGCGCGGCTGCGAAGCTACCTGCGCCGCCGGCTGCAGGGCTTGCCGGACGAAGTGGAGGACCTGGTGCAGGAAACGCTGCTGGCTTTGCATCTCCAACGGGGGACCTACGACCCGTCCGTGCCTGTGAGCGCGTGGGTCCTGGCGATCGCGCGCCACAAGCTGATCGATCTGTGGCGCCGGCGCGGGCGGCGCGACGATCTGCACGAACCGCTCGACCAGGTCCCTGAGTCGGCGCTGGTGGCGCAGCCGGTAAGCGGAGAAGCCCAGCGCGACCTCGGCAAATTGTTGGAGGTTTTGCCGCCGGCCCAGCGGCTGGCGATCTTGATGACCAAGGTGGAAGGGCTCTCGGTGGCCGAGGCGTCGCAGCGGTCGGGCGTGTCGGAATCAGCGATCAAAGTCCAGGTGCATCGAGGATTGAAGCGGCTGGCCCAATGGGTGAAGGAAGACAAGCAATGAAAACGGATGCCTTGATCGACATACTCGCGCGCGGCGCGGGCCCAGCGCCGCGCGCTGTGGCCGCGCGCCGGCTTGCGCCCGCCGCCGCCGCCGGATTGCTCGCCAGTGTGCTGCTGGCCATCAGCTTCGTCGGAATGCTGCCGGGCTCAGCCTTTGCCACGACAGCGCCGTGGATCAAGCTGGGTTACGCCAGCGCGTTGGCACTGGCCGCAGGCTGGCTCGCGGCGCGCACCTCGTTGCCTGCAGCCCGGCTCGTTGGGCCGCGACGGGCTGTGTCCGCCGTGGTGCTGGCCATGGTTGCGCTGGCTGCTGCCTTCATAGCAAGCGCCGGGCCCGGACAGCGAACCGCTGCCCTGATGGGCGACACGTGGATGCTGTGCCCCTGCAACGTGCTGGGACTGTCGCTGCCCGCCCTGGCACTGTCTCTTTGGGCAATGCGTGGACTGGCGCCGACGCGGCCGCGTGTCGCCGGCTTTGCTGCCGGCCTGTTCGCCGGCGCAATGGGCGCCTTCGGTTATTCGCTGGCCTGCCCGGAAGTTTCGCCCGCCTTCGTGGCGGCCTGGTACACGTTGGGGATACTGCTCACCGGTTTGCTGGGTGCGGCGCTGGGCCCGCGCGTGCTGCGCTGGTGACCGCCCGAGTACGGAACGTTAGGCTGGTTGCGTCAGCGGTTGAGAGCTTCCTCTCGAGTTAACCCGCTTACAGGGCACGTGGAAAAACCAAGCAGGTAGTAGATGCTGCACGAGCCGCTGACCGCAGTGACGAGCAGCATGGCGGCGACGGCACCTGCTGCCCAGAGCCAAGCCCCCCCGATCGCACCCGTAGCTGCCGCCAGCCCGACCAAGCAAGCAGGCGCTGCGCGAAGCACGCGATCTATCGGACCCACGTTGCGCGTCAGCAGCAAGCGGCGCAGAAACAGCAACTGCATGTTCATGATTTTTCCTTTGATTGTGGCCTGCACCAGCGCAGGTCGAAGCTGATTCTGGTCTGGAGTTCAATTCTCCAGTAGGTGACAATGAAGTGAACAACATTCACCTGACAGGAGAAAGTAAATGCTGCCGCTGGACGATACGGAGGGGCTGCGCACGTTTTGTACGGTCGCGGAGCTCGGCAGTCTTTCAGCTGCGGCCCGCCTCATGAGTCTCAGCCCCAATGGCATTAGCCGACGTGTGATGCGCCTGGAGGCCTCCTTGGGAGTGCAACTTCTGCACCGCACAACCAGAAAGGTAACGGTCACCACGGAGGGACGCCTGGTCTACGGGAGAGCACGGCGGGCGCTGGATGAACTCGCCGGGCTGCAAGAGGATTTGCAACTGGCTCGGGGCGCCATTCAAGGCCCGCTTCGGGTTGCCATCCCGGGTGGTGCCTGCAGCATCCAGCTGCTTCGCAGCTTGCGCACAATCCTCGACGAGCATCCGGAACTCAGGGTAGAGATTATTGTGGTGAACGCGGTGCTCGACCCGGTACAGATGGGGTTCGACATTGCGTTGCAAGCCGGACAGCCACGCGATAGTCAGCTGGTGGCGCGCCGCCTTGCACAAGTCGCGTGGCGCCTGTGTGCTGCGCCTTCTTACCTGCAGGGCCGGCCAAAGCCCCGGAACCCGGAACAGCTTATTGAGCACAACTGCCTGCGTTTATGCGGTGCAAAGCCACAGACCACCTGGCCGTTGATGACGAAGGATGGAACCGTAACGGTGGTCCCTGTCGCCGGCAACTTTCTAGCCGACGACAGTCGAGTGCTGGGTGACGCGACGTACGCGGGGCTTGGGATTGGAGTGCGCCCGGAAAAAGAGCTTGCGCAAGCGGTTCAAGATGGGCGCCTGGTTCGTATACTGCCGGACTATTGCTTCGAGCCGTTGGATATCTGCGCGCTTATGCCAAAAGGCACGGCTCGACTCAAGCGAGTGGGCAAATTCCTGGATGTCTTGGCGCAGGCGCTTCAGCGGGAACTATAGCCCGCGCATATATCCTGGATGGCGCTGCTGGCGCATCTGGCACTGGTGCATGAAAATCCGGGAAATTCAATTTACATCCCTTCCACTCATGAATAAAGTGCGCGCATGTCCACCTTCATTTCCCCGCGCAACTGGGACGACCATCCCCCTTACGTCTACCCCGGCTACAAGTCCACTCTCAAACGCGGGCCGACCCGGCCGCTGGTACCCTTGAAGGCATCGCTCGGCGAACTGGCACAGCCGGTCTACGGGCACGATGCCGTCGGTGAGCTCGATCATGACCTCACGCGCAATGCCCGGCGCAACGGCGAGCCTCTGGGTGAACGCATGGTCCTTGCAGGCCAAGTGCTGGACGACCGGCGCCGTCCCGTCGCCAACACACTGATCGAACTCTGGCAAGCCAACGCCTGTGGCCGCTACGTGCACAAGGCCGACCAGCACGACGCGCCGCTCGATCCGAACTTCCTTGGTGCAGGGCGCTGCATGACCGACAGCGAAGGGCGCTACCGCTTCCTCACCATCAAGCCGGGCGCCTACCCCTGGGGCAACCACCCCAATGCATGGCGGCCGCAACACATCCACCTGTCGCTGTTCGGCCAGCACTTCGCGAGCCGGCTGGTAACGCAGATGTATTTTCCCGGCGATCCACTGCAGGCCTACGACCCAATGATTGCGAGCGCGCCCGAGCGTGCCCGCAAGCGCCTGATCGCGGACTTCAGCCTGGACGTGACCGAGCCAGGCTATGCCCTTGGCTACGTGTTCGACATCGTGGTGCGCGGCGCCGACCAAACCCCTTTCGAGAACCGCCCATGACCACGCCTTCGATGATGAGCGGCCTGGCCGCCGCCTTCGGTCCCACGCCATCGCAGACGCTGGGCCCCTTCTTTGCCTATGGGCTCGCCGCGCGTCAGTATGGCTATGACTTCGGGCAACTTTTCGGCGGCGTGGTCGCCCTGCCCCAGGCGCGGGGCCAACACATCGTGCTGGAAGGCCGCG
>JBKJTX010000251.1:0-7491 GCA_046590315.1 Ramlibacter sp.
CGTCATCATGACGACCAATGCGGGCGCCGAAACGATGAACAAGTCGGTGATCGGCTTCACCAACACCCGCGATGCGGGTGACGAGATGGCCGACATCAAGCGCCTGTTCACGCCGGAATTCCGCAACCGGCTGGACGCGATGGTGAGCTTCAAGGCGCTGGACGAGACCGTCATTCTTCGCGTGGTGGACAAGTTCTTGTTGCAGCTCGAGCAGCAGCTCGCGGAGAAGAAGGTGGAGGTCACTTTCACGGACCAGTTGCGTAAGCACCTGGCCAAGAAGGGCTTCGACCCGTTGATGGGCGCGCGCCCGATGCAGCGGCTGATTCAGGACACGATCCGTCGTGCCCTGGCCGACGAACTATTGTTCGGCCGCTTGACCGAAGGCGGTCGGTTGACGGTGGATATCGAGCCGAAAACCGACGAGAAGGGTGTGGAAACCGGTGAGGTGATGCTGGACATCCAGCCGCTGCCCAAGCGCGAAGGCAAGGCCAAGCCGGAGCCTGAGGAAATCGCGAACGACGGGAGCTAGGTTTTGCCGCGCTGCTAGGCGCAAACATTCAGTAGCTTGGCGATCAGGCGCCAATGCTTGGGCTCGACCGGGGTGATGGAAAGTCGGTTGCCCTTGCGCAGAACGACCATTTCTTGCAGGCCCGGCGTTGCGCGCAGCTCCGGCAATCCGAGCGTGCGCGTTTTCTGGAGCACCTGCACGTCCACCAGCTGCCAACGAGGCGCTTCCTTCTTCGACGCTGCGTCGTGGTACTTGGACTTCTTGTCGAACTGCGTCGGATCCGGGTAGGCCGCGGAGGCAACGCGCCCGATGCCGACGACGCCGGGCTCGGCGCAGCTGGAGTGATAGAACAGGACGACGTCGTCGACCCGCATCTGGTCGCGCATGAAATTACGCGCCTGGTAGCTGCGCACGCCTGTCCAAGCAACCGTGGATTTGGGCGCGGCGAGCGCGTCGTCGACGGAAACCTCCTTTGGCTCGGACTTCATTAACCAATAGTTTTTCATGGGGCGGATTATCGGCCGGTGAGCGCCATGGCCGTTCGGACTGCGCCATAATTCGCGCGCCAAACAAGGAGTACCACTTGCGCACTTTCATCTCTGCAGCCGTCTTCGCGCTGCTCGTTCCCGCCTGCGTCGCCCAGACGGTGACGCCCGCCTCCGTTACCACCAAGAGCGGGTTGGTCTTCCAATCGCTCAAGGATGGCGCTGGTGCATCGCCCGCTGCCACCGATGTTGTCAAGGTTCATTACCGTGGCACCTTTCCCGACGGGAAGGAATTCGATAGCTCGTACAAGCGTGGCGAGCCGACTGAGTTTCCGCTGAACCGCGTCATCCCCTGCTGGACCGAGGGCGTGCAATTGATGAAGCCGGGCGGCAAGGCGCGCCTGACCTGTCCCCCCTCCATCGCTTACGGCGAGCGCGGCGCCGGTGGCGTGATTCCGCCGAATGCGACGCTGCAGTTCGAAATTGAGTTGGTTTCGGTCAAACAGTGAGCTTGCCAGCAATGAGGAAGGGCCCCGAAGGGCCCTTTTCTGCTTTGGCGCGGCAGGGGTTAGCGGCCGTCCCCATCGGCGTCGCCAGGGATGGCGCGTTCCACACGGTGCCAGGCGGCGCGCGTCGCGTCCTTGGCTTCTTCCCACTGCAGCCGCGAATTGCCTTTGGTGCGCTCGAATTCGCTGCGCAGTTTGGGTTCATGCGCGTCGAAGCTCTCGCCCGACGCCTGTGCCCGCTCCCAGCCGCTATAGCCGGTGCGGTAGGCGGGTGCGTAGTCGTCGTAGCTGTAGCCCGGCTTGTAGCCCGGGCTCTTGTTGTAGTTGTCACGCCAGTAGGTGTCTTCCGCGGTCGGGTTGACGCTTTCTGCCGCGCCTTTGCCGGCCAGGCCACCCGCTACCGCACCGATGGCGCCACCGATCACGGTGCCGACCGGGCCAGCCATGGATCCGATCGCTGCACCCGTGACTGCGCCGCCTGCCGCGCCCACGCCTGTACCCACGGGATGTGCGCCGGGTGCGCCGGTGATCGGGTCTTCATTGTTGGGATTCTTTTCTGACATGTCTATCTCCTGGAGTTGAACAGTACATGGCGTGCTCGGCCGGGTTCGCAGTCGAGGCGCCATAGGTCAAGCGTGCGCCGCTGTCGGGCCTGAGATTGTCGGACAAAGCCATTGCGATATGTAGCTCGCGACCGACGCCAAAAATGAGTTCTTGTGTAGACCATCAACCCACCCTGCGTGTTGTATTGCAGATGGAGCGAACATGAAATCCTTTTCTCGGAAACTAGCCCTTGGCGCAGCTGCCAGCGGCCTGGTTGTAGCTCTGTCGATTGTTTGGAGTGAGACCGCTTTCGCTGGTGGTGCCGGTGCCGGTGCTGGTGGTGCTGGTGGTGCTGGAGCTGGTGGTGCTGGTGGTGCTGGTGGTGCCGGTGCCGGTGCTGGCGGTGGTGCTGGAGCTGGTGGTGCCGGCGCTGGTGGAGTCGGCGGCGGGGTTGGTGGTGGAGTCGGCGGTGGCAGCGCGGGCGCCAGTGGCACTGGCGCAGGTGGAGGCAGTCCGGGCGTTGGCGCAGCGGGTGTGAGCGCAGCAGGCGTTGGCAGTGCAGCGCCGAGTTCCACCACTTCAGCTGCTCCTGCGAGCGTTTCTGTGGCGCCTGGCATCGGGCTCACATCGTCGATGGGTCCTGGTGCTGCCGCAGCCCTTGGCGGAACCAGCGGGGTGGGAGAAGGTATGGCCGCACGCCGCTGGCCGCGCGACTGGTACCCAGGCCTGGACACCTTTGCGGCCGTGCCGTTCACCAGCACGCCGCCTGCCATGCGTGCGACAGTCGCTCCACGTTCCACAGTCCTGTCAGATGAGGGACTGGCCTACCAGGCGCAATCGTTCCCGGTGCTGTGGCCCTATGTCGTCAGCGAAAACTTGCCTCCAGTGCGCGCTACTGCGGCAATGGGGGCTCCGGCGCGCTGACGCCGGGCTCAGGGCTGGCCGTCTTGCCAAGCGCGTCCTCGGCGGGATGCAGCACTGCCAGCAAATCAGACGTCGTGCGCAAGATGAGGTCGGCGCCGGCCAGGCGCAATTCGCGTTCGGTACCGAACCCGCAGAGCACGCCGACCGTCTGCGCGCCGGCGGATTTCCCGCAACGGATATCCATGGTGGTGTCACCGATCATGAGGCATTCGGACGGACTCACACCCATCGAGTTTGCGGCGTAAAACAGCGGCTCGGGGTGCGGTTTCATGCGCCGCGTCGTTTGCGCTCCGACGATGGCAGTGAACAGCTCGCGCACCTTGTAGTGTTCCAGAAAGCGCTCAACGCGCGGCACATGTCCGGTGGTGATGGTGCACATCGGAAAGCGCTCTCTCAGCTTCTCCAACATTTCCTGTACGCCGGCCACCATGTCATGCGGCACCTCGTCGGCGCCTTGAATGTTGCGCGTGCCGGCCGGGTCGGCGGCACTCGCCTTGACGGCGCGCAGCCGGGCCTGCAATTTCGAAACCGGCGTGTCCAGCCCCAATCGATCCAACAATGCGTAGGCGGCATGTACCGGGGTTTCGGCCGCCATCACGGTCTGGCGAGCAAGCCGTTCGGCGCGCCGGCCACTCACCAGCGGCAATTTGTCGAGCGCGGCGGCAAGTTGGGCGACCAGGTGGTCGTCGGTGTCCGAGATCGTGCCGTCGACGTCGAAGCACAGGGCGCGGATGCGGGCCAAGTCGAGCGCCATGGGCTTGCTTAGGGTCAGGCCGTGAGACCGACGAACACGTTCTGGACGTCGTCGTGGCCGTCGATCGCGGCGAGAAACGCTTCCACTTCTTCCAGTGCGGCTGCATCGAGCCCCGCTGCGCTAACGGGGTGCTTCGGCTTGTAGCCCAACTTGGCCGACAGCACCGTGAAGCCTTGCGCGGGCAGGGCCCGACTCACGAGGTCGAGGTCCGCAGCGTCGGTGATGAACATCGTCACGCCTTCGTCGTCGCCGGGTTCGAAGTCTTGCGCGCCCGCCTCGATCGCGGCGAGCTCGGGATCGGCGCCGGCCGCGGTTGGTTCGGCCTCGATCATTCCCACATGGTCAAAGTCCCAGGCTACCGAGCCTGACGTTCCGAGCTGGCCTTTGCGAAAGAGGACGCGCATTTGCGGCGCCGTCCGGTTCACGTTGTCGGTGAGGCACTCGACCATCAACGGCACCTGGTGCGGCGCAAAGCCTTCGTACATGACGTGTTCGAAGTGGACGGTCTCTCCTGTCAGCCCGGCGCCCTTCTTGACGGCGCGTTCCAGTGTGTCTTTGGGCATCGAGACTTTGCGCGCCTGCTCCATGACCAGGCGCAGGCGTGAGTTGGAGGTTGGGTCCGCTCCGTTGCGCGCTGCCACCATGATGTCCTTGGCCAGCCTGCCGAAGAGCTTGCCTCGGGCGTCCGCCGCCTGTGCCTTGCCTTTTGCTTTCCATTGGGCGCCCATGAGTCTTCTTTCTTGTGCGAAACCTCGATCGTAAACTGTCGAAAGTTGTGGGTCTCGTTCGTCGTCATGAACTGACCTCGAAAGGAAATAGTCATGTCCGCGTTAAAACCTGCTGCCGAGCTTGCTGCCAGCGCTATCGGCAAACCTTACCCCAACGACAGCGACGAGTACCGCACGGCCCGCACACGCTTGCTGGCCGAAGAGATCGAGCTGCGCCGTCACATCGAACGCGTGGCTGAGATGCGCCGCAGCCTGCCCCTGGGCGGTCCGCCACCCGACTATCAATTCCAGGATGAAATCGGCAGGACCGTCGGCTTGGCAGAACTTTTCGGCGAGCACGATACGCTGGTCACCTACTTCTGGATGTTCGGCCCGCAGCGTGTGCGCCCGTGCCCGATGTGCACGTCCCTCATCGGTTCGCTGGACATTCCGGTCCGCGATATTTTGCAGAAGACCGCAGTCGCCATCCTGGGCCGCTCCCCTGTGTCGCGGCAACTCGCTTTCGCCCGAGAGCGCGGTTGGCGAAACCTCAAGTTCTTCCAGGTGGGCGACGATTTTGCGCGCGACTATCGCGGTCTTGCGCCTGACGGGAATGAGTGGCCGGCGCTGGATGTCTGGGTCAAGCGCGACGGCGCGGTGCGGCACTTCTGGGCCGGCGAGATGAGTGGCGAGATGGCTGACCCCGGCCAGGATCCGCGCGGGGCGCCGGATATCGCCCCCTTGTGGAACATCCTCGACCTGACGCCTGCAGGTCGCGGCAGCGATTGGTATCCCAAGCTCGAGTACCCGATCTGACCTTCCGCTTTCTTTGCGGTCAGGTGAGGATGCTGAATTCGCCCCCGCGCTCGAGCGCCCGCTTAAATGCCGGCCGCGCATGGATGCGTTCCAGGAAGTTGATCAAGTGTGGCCGCGACGCGTCCAGTCCGCCGCGCGCTTGCGCCGCTTCAAGGGGAAAACTCATCTGAACATCGGCCGCTGTGAACTCCTCGCCGGTGAACCAGGTGCGGCTGGTCAACTCGGCTTCAAGGTAGTCGAGGTGGCGTTCGATTTGCGGCACAACGAAAGTCTTGCGGGCCTGGTCGGCAATGCGCCGCGCAATCGGTTTTGCGAAGAACGGCATGGGCGCCTTGGCAATGCGGTCGAAGATCAGCTTCATCAAGAGCGGCGGCATGAGCGAGCCCTCGGCGTAGTGCATCCAGTAGATGTAGCGCGTGGCGTCCTCTGTGCCTGGCTGGGGCCGCAGCCGGCCCTCGCCATATCGCTGGACCAGATATTCGAGAATGGCGCCGGACTCGGCGAGCGTCAGGTCGCCATCGGTGATGACCGGTGACTTGCCAAGCGGATGCACCTTCAGCAAAGAGGGAGGCGCAAGCATCGTCTTCGGGTCGCGCTGGTACGAGCGGATTTCGTACGCCACTCCAAGCTCTTCCATCAACCACAAAACCCGTTGCGAGCGGGATTGGTTCAGGTGGTGGAGGACGATCATGCGTAGCCTTTAACGAGTTGGCCCGATCTTATCGCCCGCAGCTGGTCATCCCATGTGTCGGGCCACGAACCGCAGCACGTTTTCATACCAGGCCACGATGTTGCGAGGCTTCATGATCCAGTGGTTCTCGTCGGGAAACACCAGCAGCTCGCTATCGACGCCGTGGTATTGCAGCGCTTCGAAGAGGTTCAAGCCCTCACCGATGGGGCAACGGTAGTCCTGCTCGCCGTGGATGACGAGCGCGGGCGTCTTCCAGTTGCGAATGTGGCGGATGGGCGCGAAGCGGTCGTAACCGTCCGGGTCCGCGTAAGGGTTCTCGCCGCCCATCTCCAGGTACCACCAGCCCGGATGGTCGGTAGTGCCGGTGAACGCGGCCATCGTCACGATGCTGGCATGCGTGACAAGGCAGCGAAAGCGCTGCGTCTGCGTGCCGATCCAGTTGGTCATGTAGCCGCCGAAGCTCCCGCCCATGGCCATGATGCGAGAGGCGTCGACGTCGCTGCGTTTTTCCAGCGCGTCGGTCACGGCCATCAGGTCCTTGAAGCACTGGTCGCCCCACACGTTGCCCCAGATGCCCTGCACGAACGCCTGGCCGAAGCCAGTCGACCCGCGCGGATTGGGTTGCACCACGGTGTAGCCGGCGGCCACCGCGAGCAGCGGGTTCCAGCGCCAGTGCCAGCCATCACCGCTCATGCCGATGGGCCCGCCGTGAATCCACAGCAGCACCGGGCGCTTCTGGCCGGGTGACAGTTTGGGACGGGCAATCCAGCTTTGAATCGCGACACCGTCGGTGGAGGGCGTTGTGATGCTTTCGATTTCGGCCCACTCGTTCGCTGCCGTGAAATTGGACAGCCGCGCCAACGGCTGGGGCGGACCTTCCGTCTGGCCGTCGTAAACGTAGCATTCCGGCGTGTCAAGCAGCGAGGATCGGATGCAGGCGAAGCCGCCTTGAGGCAGGGCGACGACATTGCTGTGGGCGCCGCCCGCGCTGCGAGCGCTCAGAGGCCGGACGGTACCGCTTGCTGGATCGATGGCGAACACGGGCACCAGGCCGCTGTCGTCGGCCGTGACCAGCAGCTCTTTACCGTCAGAGGTCCAGTCCGCAACGTGCGGCCAGTGGTCCCAGGCACGGGCAAGCTCGCGGCCTTGCCCTTGCGCGTCGAACACCATCAAGGTCGGCCGCACCACGTCTTTGGCAGAGCGCACAGCGCGCATCGCGGCGATAAACCGGCCGTCGGGCGAGAAGCGCGCGCTGTCGGTGTCGGTGAACGGACCCTGGGCCAGCATCTGGCGCTGCTGCGTCTCCAGCTCGAACACGATCACGCTGTTGTCGTCGACACGGTCCTGGCCGGGCGTGCGCCAGATCACCAGCGCGCGCTTGCCGTCGTTGGAGAGGTCCAGGTGCGGTTCGATGGCGAGCTCGGTCGTCGCGTCGGGTGTGAGGTCGACCCGCCCCTCGCAGTGGGCGCTGCACATCACCAGGTGCGTGCAGGCGCGGTCGGGGTTCTGGTGCAGCCAGTGGTCCCAGTGGCGCACCGGGTGGCGCCGGTAGTTGCG
>JBKJTX010000185.1:0-18671 GCA_046590315.1 Ramlibacter sp.
GAAGGGAGCTGCTTCTGGGTGGAGTTCGAGTCGGCGTCGGCGCCGCGCTTCCATCCGCTGGACATCGAACACGCCAAGCCTGAGGGCAAGGCGCCGGACGGCTCGCCGCTGCGCACCGTGCTCTACGTGGAAGACAACCCCGCCAACCTGGAGCTGGTCGAGCAGCTGGTCGCCCGCCGGCTTGACCTGCGCCTGCTCAGCGCGGCCGAGGGCAGCCTGGGCATCGAATATGCGCGCGCGTGCCTGCCCGATGTCATCCTGATGGACATCAACCTGCCGGGCCTGAGCGGCACCGACGCGATGACGTTCCTGCGCGCCGACCCGGTCACGGACCATATCCCGATCATCGCGCTCAGCGCGAACGCCGTGCCGCGCGATATCCAGCGAGGGCTGGACGCGGGGTTCTTCAACTACATTACCAAACCGATCATGGTCAGCAAGTTCATGGAAGCACTCGACGGCGCGTTGCTGCACGCGCAGCAAACTCAGGCTCATAGGAAGCAAAAACCATGATGGCACTCGAACAACGACCCGATGAATTGGCTTTTGCGCAAGCGCGCATCCTGATCGTCGATGACCAGCCGGCGAACATCAGTCTGCTCGAGGAGACCCTGCAGCAAGCCGGCTACACCCAGGTGACATCGACGATGAATCCGCTCGAGGTGTGCGCGCTGCACCGGCGCCACGACTACGACCTGATCCTGCTCGACCTGCAAATGCCCGGCATGGACGGCTTCCAGGTGATCGAAGGCCTGAAGACGAACGAAAGGGATGCCTACCTCCCGGTCCTGGTGATCACCGCACAACCCGGGCACAAGTTGCGCGCGCTGCAGGCCGGCGCCAAGGATTTCATCAGCAAGCCATTCGATTTGGTGGAAGTGAAGACACGTGTGCGCAACCTCCTGGAAGTGAGGCTTTTGTACAAGCGCCTGGAAAATCACAACCGCGAGCTGGAGGAGGCCGTGCGCGAACGCACCGCCGAACTGCGCGAAAGCGAGGCCCGTTACCGCAGCCTCACCGAACTGGCATCCGACTGGTACTGGGAACAGGACGAGCACGGCAATTTCACCAAGGTGTCCGGACCGGTGCTTGAAATGCTGGGCATGAAAGTAGAGGCATTCCGCGAACGCGGCGCCATTGAGGTTCCCGGCTGGAACGTCGAACAGCGGGTCGCGCTCAAGGCCGCCATCGAGGCCCGCGAGCCCTTCCTCGACTTCATCTTGAGCCGCGTCAACGCGGACGCAAGCGAGCAGGTCTTCCAGGTGAGCGGCGAGCCCATGTTCGGCCCGGCTTGTCGCTTCCTCGGCTACCGCGGCATCGGTCTCGAAGTCACCAAGAGGAAGTAGGCCCCCATGAGCGCTGACTTGTCTCACCGGGCGGAGTTGCGCGCGTTGCAGGCCGAACTGACGCACAGCCGCACGCAGGTTCGCGAGCTCGGCGACGAAGTGCGCAAGCTGCTGTTTGCTGCCGGCGCCTCACTGACGCGCGAAACCGACGCACAGGATGCGCAGCGGCGCCAGACCGTGCTGCTCACGATGGTCGCACATGAACTGCGCAATCCGCTGATGCCCTTGCGCCTGGCCGCGCAGATGCTCGATGGCGCCCGCGGCGACGACCAGGGTCATGCGCGCCTGCAGGCGACCATCAAGGGACAGGTCGCGCACATGTCGCGGCTGATCAATGATTTGGTCGACGGCTCGCGCCTGGCAACCGGGAATTTCCGAATCGAGCGGACATTGGTCGAACTGGTCCCTTTGCTGGACCTGGCCATTGAAACCAGCCGGCCCCGTATCGAGACCCGCCGCCAGCGCTTTGACTGCGTGATGCCCTCGGGCGAGGTGAAGGTGCTCGGAGACCCGATTCGCCTGGTGCAGGTGTTCGGCAATTTGCTGGACAACGCGTCCAAGTACACGCCCGAGGGCGGAGAGATCGCGTTGGAAGTGACCCGCGGCGCGGGTTCGGTCGCGGTCTGCGTGCGCGACAACGGCATCGGCATCACCGAAGAGGCGCTGCTCAAGGTATTCGAGTTGTTCGTGCGTGACGTTCACGCGACCCAGGCCGACAGCGCCGGCCTGGGCATCGGGCTGGCTGTGGTGCGGCAACTGGTGCAGGCCCACGAAGGCACGGTGATTGCGCGCAGCCCCGGCAGAAACGGGGGCAGCCAGTTCGTCGTGACGCTGCCTGCGCAAGTGTCGAGCGCCCCCCATCCTTAGACACACTGCCCCGGCGGCGTTAGTTTGTAGGACAACACGCTGACTTGCGCGACCGCCCGAGCTATGTGCGCCAGCGCGCAGACGGACCCCCTACCGAAGAGCACTCTCCGAGCCGGACAACGCGCGGCTTCGCGCGGCTTTCAACTACCGGGGAACCGACAATGAAACTATCAATGAACATCAGGCCGTGGCTCGCGGCCTTCCTTGTCGGGGCACTCACTGCCTGCGGCGGCGGGAGCGACCCCGTGCTTGGCTTCGGCAGCGGCAGCGGGGGGGCTGCGGCGCCGCCCACCGTGACTGCGGTCACACCACTGGTTAACGCGACGGGCGTTCCCACCAACACCAACGTCATCACGGCGGCGTTCAGCGAAGCGATGGCGCCGATCACCGGCAGCGCGAGTTTCACCGTCACCTGCGCCGCGCCTTGCGTGAGCCCGACGGGTACCGTCACTCTTGATAGCACCAAGCGCGTTGCCACCTTCATGACCGGCTCGGCGCTGGCCCCGGCAACGACCTACACCGCGACGGTCACCGGCGCGCAAAGCCTCGCGACGGGCCTCGCGCTCGCGTCGCCTTATGTGTGGAGCTTCACGACCGGCGTTGTGGCCGATTCGACGCGACCGCGCGTGATTTCCACCGTGCCCGCCACCACGTCGCCAGGCCCCACCACCGGCGTTGCGACCAACTCCGCGGTCAGCGCCCTCTTCACCGAGGACATGAGCCCGGCCTCGATCAACGCGAGCAGCTTCACGCTCGTTTGCGCGGCGCCTTGCACGTCCCCCGCCGGCAGCGTCTCGTATGCGGTAGGCAACCGAACCGCCGTGTTCACACCCGCCGCCCCGCTGGCCGCCAACACGACCTACACGGCGACGGTGACCACCGCCGCGACCGATCTCGCCGGCAATGCGCTCGCCGGTAACCAGGCCCCGCTGCCTGCCGCCAGCAACTACATCTGGACGTTCACCACGTCGGCCACGCCGGCGCCGGCTGCCAATGTCTCGGTGCAATCGACCAACCCCGCCGCAGGTGCCGCCAACGTATGCACCACGGCGACCATCAACGCGACGTTCAACGTCCCTTCGGGCCTGCAGATGGATCCCAGCACCATCAACTCTTCCGTGTTCACGGTGACGGGTGCGACGCCGGTGACAGCATCTTCGGTCGTGCTTGACAACGCAACCGGCAAGATCGCCACGTTCACGCCGGCCGCGCCGCTTACCGCAGGCACCACCTACACCGCCAAAATCAAGGGCGGCGCAACGGGTGCCAAGGATTTGGCGGTGCCGGCCAATACGATGCTCGCCGATGCGACGTGGACTTTCACCGCCGTCACCTGTGCGACCCCGCCGTCATCTGCCGTCGCATTGGGCTCGGCCTCGCTGTTCGGCGCGTTCGGCGGCTCCGCCGGTACCACCAACCAGGGCCTCAACACCATCATCAACGGCAACCTCGGCACCACGGCCGTGTCGACGGCGGTCACCGGTTTCCATGACGCCGGCCCGGGCTGCACGTACACCGAAACCCCGCTGAATGTGGGCACCGTCAACGGCCTCATCTACACCGCCGCACCGCCGCCGACCGTGGGTTGCCCGAGCGAAGGCACGGCCACGACGTTCGCCATTGCCAGCGCGGCGCGCGCCGATGCACTGGCCGCCTACAACGCGCTCGTCGCGATGCCGGGCGGACCTGATCCGGGCGCGGGCAACCTCGCCAACAAGACGCTGGCGCCCGGCACCTACACGGCCAATGCGGGCAGCTTCAAGATCGAGGGCGGCAACCTGACCCTGGACGCACAGGGCAACGCCAACGCGGTGTGGGTGTTCCAGATGGCCACCACGCTTACCGTCGGCGGACCCGGCGCGGCGTTCCCGTCCAGCATCATCATGACCAACGGCGCGCAAGCCAAGAACGTGTTCTGGCAGGTCGGCAGCGCGGCGACGATCAACGCCGGCGGCGGCGGGACCATGGTCGGCACGATCATCTCGCAATCGGGTGTCTCCATCTCGACGCCGGGCAACGTGGCCATCGTCACGCTCAACGGCCGCGCCCTGTCGCTCGGCGCGTCGGTCACGATGGTCAACACCGTCATCAACGTTCCGGCTCCTTGATGCCGCGCACTTCATACCTTCCGGAGAAAACCATGACATTCACAAGAACTTCGATCGCACTCGCGCTCGGCTCGCTGGCCTCGCTGGCGGCGCCGCACGCCTTGGCCCAGGAAACTACCGGCTGGTACGCGGGCGCCAGCGCCGGCCGATCCGCCACCCACATCGACGACGCGCGCATCACCTCCGGCCTGGCCGCACAGGGCCTCGGCGGCATCTCGATCTCGGATGACGACCGCAGCACCGGCTACAAGGTGTTCGGTGGCTACCAGTTCAATCCCTACCTCAGCGTCGAGGCGGGTTTCGTCAACCTGGGCCACTTCGGCTACCGCGCCACCACCGCGGTCCCGCCCGGCAGCTTGACCGGCGAGATGGGCGTGAAGGGCATCAACCTTGACCTGGTGGGAACCTTCCCGCTGGTCGGCAAGCTTTCGGCGCTCGGCCGCGTCGGCGTGACTTCCTTGCGCACCAGCGACCATTTCGTCGCCACTGGCGCCGTCACGATGCCGTACGCCAGTGCGAACCCCAGCCAACGAAACAACGGCATCAAGGCGGGTATCGGCCTCGCGTATGCGTTCACGCCGTCGCTGTCCATGCGCGTCGAAGCCGAGCGCTATCGCGTCAAGGATGCTGTGGGCAATCGCGGCAATGTCGACCTGTTGTCGCTGGGCCTGGTGTACCGCTTCGGTGCCGCGCCTGCTCCGCGTCCTCAGGCTTACGTCGCGCCGGCGCCCGTCTACGTCGCGCCGCCGCCGCCGCCGCCGCCGCCACCCGTCGTCGTCGTCGCCCCTCCGCCTCCGCCGCCGCCCGTCTACGTCGCCCCGCCTGCTCCGGCACCCATGCCGCCGCCGGTGAGGCAGCCCAAGCAGGGTCGCAACTAGTACGACGTCCTCGCACCGTAGCAGGGTGCGAGGGCGTCCAGGTGACAGGCGAGCGTTAAGATGCTGCATAGATGATCCGCCTTCAACTCGAACTGGAACTGGCGTATGACATCCGCGACCCCGACGGCGCGGATTTCATCTTTAACATTCACGCCGCCTGTACGGCGCAGCAGTCCGTCGGCGCGGAGACCCTGGTGCTGGATCCGCCGGTGGCGACGGACATGATCACCGACCCGGCAACGGCGACGCGGTTCATGCGCCTGCATGCCGACCCGGGCCCCCTACGGGTCGCCTACGCCGCGACCGTGGACATCGCCCATCACCTTGCCGATCCGGACACCCTCGCCGAGGTGCCGGTGCGCCGCCTGCCGCTGGAGGTGATGCCCTACATCTACCCCAGCCGGTACTGCCAGTCGGACCGCCTGCTCAAGCTGGCATTCAACGAGTTCGGCTCGCTGTGGCAGGGCTACAGCCGGGTGCTCGCAATCCAGCACTGGATACAGAAGCATGTGGCGTTCGTCTCAAATACCAGCGATGCGAATACGTCGGCCGTTGATACCTTGATCGAGCAGGTCGGCGTCTGCCGCGACTTTTCGCATTTGATGATCGCGTTGTGCCGTGCCCTCAACATTCCTGCGCGCATCGTCACTGGCACGGACTATGGGGCCAGCCCGTCGCTCGGGCCGCCTGACTTTCACGCGTATGTCGAGGTGTACTTGGGAGACCGCTGGTATCTCTTCGATGCGTCGGGCACCAGCATTCCGATGGGCTTCCTGCGCATCGGCACCGGCCGCGATGCGGCGGACGTGGCGTTCGCCACCATCTTCGGCTACGTCGCCGTCAATGCACCCGTCATTCGAGTCCATGCCGTCGAGGGCGCGGGCTTGCAGGTGCCGCACCACTGCCGCGAAGCGCTTTCTACCGCCAATGAATCGTCGCAATTGGGCGCCCATACGGTGTTACCCCAGCAAGCGGGATCAGGGGCCAAGCCCACGGGCCGGGCGTTCGCGCAGCGACCGAAGTGAGGTGCCCGCGTTTCGCGTGACCTTTGACCGGTGGCGGGGCCACTTCGCAGGAGCTAAGATGTATTGGACGAGCCAAGGCTTCACTATTTGTCGGAATCTCTCATTGTTGTTCCGCCTGTGAAACCGCTTTCGCAATCGAAGATTTCGGTGCGATTTGGACTTGGCATGCTTGTGGCTGCCTGTCTTATCCCGGCGATCGTCGCGGACGCCGCCTTTCTTTTCTCCGACTACCGGCAAGAGCGGGCAAATTTGGTGCGCGAAGCACTGGCCAACGCCCACACGCTGTTGAATGCCGTCGACAAAGAATTCGCCGTGGTCGAAATGTCGCTGACGGCGTTGTCAACTTCGCCGTCATTGCAAAAATTGGATTACGCCGCGTTTCACGTCCAGTCCGCGCAGCTGCTCGGGCGCCATTACATCAACAACATCGTGCTTGCCGACGTCGCCGGGCAACAGCAGGTCAATACAGCCAGGCCGCTGGGGACTCCACTGCCCCGCGTCGCCAACACCGAGCAACTCAAGCGCGTTGTGGCTACCCGCGCGCCCGATATCTCGGAGCTGTTCGTGGGTCCGGTTCTTAAGGTACCGGTGATCAACGTCGCCGTCCCGGTGGTCGATCAGGACAAGGTTACGCATTCGCTTATCGGTGTCTTGCTTCCGCAGAGGTTGCAGGAAACCGTACTGAGACACGGCTTGGCGGCAGATCGGATCTCCGCCGTTTTTGATTCGCAAGGCTCCATTGGCGCGCGCAGCCTCGATTTCAACAAATACGTCGGCAAGAAGGTGGTCCCGGATTTAATTGCCGCCGCGCGGGCCAATGCTGAAGGCACCTTGGAAACCCGCACGTTGGAAGGCGTGCCGGTGATCACGGTCTTTGCTCGCTCGCCGGTTTCCCACTGGTCTGTGGCCATCGGCATCCCGATCGATGTGCTTACCGCGGATCTGCAGCGGCGGGTCTGGTTGCTGGTCGCGCTTGCCGCCGTTTTGCTCACCCTCAGCCTGGTTCTCACGCGCCGGATCTCGAAGCGAATCGTAGGGGCCATCGCCCAATTGGTGCAGCCGGCGAAAGAGTTGGCGCACGGAAAAGCCGTTGCTGTGCCTTCGCTGAATGTCGTAGAAGCGGATGCCTTGGGGCGTGCGCTCCAGGAAACTTCTCGCGTTCTCACGTCGGCGAACACGGCGTTGCGTGCCAGCGAAACGCGGCTGCGAAACATTTTGGAGTCAGCGATGGACGCGATTGTCACGGTGGATAACAACCAGATCATCGTGCTGTTCAACGCCGCTGCCTGCACCATGTTTTCATGCTCGCCAGACGAAGCGATGGGTCAACCGATGACCGACTTCATTCCGCCGCGCTTTCACGCCAGCTACCTCAGTTTGGTACGGGCAGCGGGCGCCCATTCCACGACCGGTGCCGGGGTCGGCCTCGACATGGCGGCACGCCGCAATGGCGATGAATTTCCGGTGGAAGTATCGTATTCAAATCTCACCGAAGCCGGTGTGGTCTACCACACCCTCATCTTGCGGGACGTGACGGCGCGAGTTCAAGCTTACAAAGCCCTGGAGCGCAGCAATCTGGATCTGCAACAGTTTGCCTTCATCGCATCTCACGACCTGAAGACGCCGTTGCGCTCGATCGCCGGTTATGTGCAGATACTGGAAAAGAAATATGCCAGCAAGCTCGATGATGAAGCGCGCTTTCTGGTTCGGCGCACGTCGGAAGCTACCAACCGGCTGGATCAGCTCACCGACGACCTGTTGGCCTATGCCCGTATCAGCGCGCAGGTCAAGCCGTTGCAACTGGTGGATTGTGGCGATGCCGCGCACGAGGCGGTTCGACTTCTTCACGCTCAAATTCAGCTACGAGCCGCAGTTGTCACCGTGGAAGAGTTACCCAGCCTGTGGGCTGACCGCAATCAGTTGGTGCAGCTTTTTATGAACTTGATCGGCAACGCAATTAAGTATTGCGAGGCGGACTCCCCCAGCGTGCGGGTCAGCGCGTGCCGCGGGGCGCGCGAATGGAGCATTTCCGTGCAGGACAACGGCATTGGCATAGACCCGGCGTACCATGCAAAGATCTTCGAGGTGTTCACGCGTTTGCACACGGGAGCCGAATACGAGGGGACCGGTATCGGCTTGGGCATCTGCCGGCGCGTGGTGGAGCGCCACGGGGGCAGGATCTGGGTCGATTCGGAGCCAGGTAAAGGCAGCACCTTCACCTTCACCATCCCCGACCGGAATAACCGAGCACAGGACGCAGAAACATGACAGTCAAGCCTCTTGCCGATCGCCGGCGTGCAGAAGTCCTGCTGGTGGAGGACAACCAGGACGATGTATTTTTTACGCGCGAAGCTTTTGATCTATTGCCTGTCAACCTGCACCACGTGGACAACGGGGTGAAGTGCATGCAGTTTCTGCGAAAGCAAAGTGTCTATCAGGACGTGCCCAGTCCTGATCTGATTCTGCTGGACATGCACATGCCCCTCATGAATGGCCATGACGTTCTCAAAGCCATGGTGGCGGACGAAAATTTGTGCCACATCCCTGTGGTGGTGCTCACGACCTCGCACGAAGCCGAGGACATTCTGAAGATGTACAAGCTGCGCTGCAACGCCTATATCACCAAGCCGGTGAGCTTCGAAAACTTCACGAAAGCCATCGCGCAGCTGTCCGACCATTGGTTCAAGCTGACTATTTTGCCCAGCGCAGGCTGAGATCGCGGCACTTGCTTGTCAAGGCCGCGCGCGTACGGTAGCGAACAGACGCCACCGTGCTGCTGACCTACTCTAGGGGCTGAAAGAGGTCACCCCATGAACAAGACATTCCCCACCCTGCTCGGCATCTCGACGCTGGCATTTAGCGTTCTATCCTGCGTCCCGGCCAGTATCCCTCGCCGCAGGCCATGGGCCTCGGCGACCGGATCTATTCGGTACGCCCGCTGCCGAACAACGAACACGTAGTCGACGCTGACTATGCGCCGATGCCCATCGCCCTGCAGGACTTTCGTCGCAGCCGCGACGAACGCCTCTACGACGCGCAGGTCACCTCGGCCCGTGCCGTGGTCGGCACGCCCGCACAGCGCTGCTGGATCGAACGCGAGCAGGTGGCGCAGCAGCCCCAGCAGCAACAGGGCGCGTACAACGTACCGGGCGCAGCAGTCGGTGCCATCATCGGCGGCATTCTGGGTCACCAGGTCGGCGGCGGCACCGGCAAGCAGATCGCCACCGTGGGCGGCGCTCTAGGGGGAGCCGCTCTGGGTGCTCAGTACGGGCGCAATGATCAGCAAGCGCAAGTCGCGCCGCTGACTCAGGACGTGCGCCGCTGCGATGGCAATGCCGCGCAAGCCACGCCCAGCTATTGGGATGTGACGCACCAGCACGAGGGCATCGAGCACCGCGTGCAGATGGCCACTCAGCCGGGTCGCACCCTTACCGTCAACCGCGATGGCGAACCGCGCACCTGAATCCAGCTAGGCGGCGCTGCCCGCAGGGTGGCGTCGGGCCACCCAGTAGACGGCGCCTTCGGGTCCGTAGCGTTCGCTGTGGACGGCGCCCGCGTCGAGCTCGAAGCGCCCGCCGGGCTGCAGATGAAGCACCGACTCGCCGCAGTCCAGCCACATCTCGCCACCGACCACGATGGCCATCACGTCGAACGGGTGCGTATGGCCCTCGACGACCATGCCCGGGTCCCAACGGCGCTCCAGAACTTCATTGAATCCGAGCGCCATCGCTTCCGAGCGAAACGATTCGAAGTCAGGGTTAGGGTTAGGGGCCATGCTAAATCTCCATCCAAAGTGCTCAACGAAAGTTCAGCACATAAGTCACTCGAAACGACCGCGGCTCGATCGGGTGAAAGTGAATGTCGCTCACAGCGGCGGTTTCGCTCTTCAACCGCGACTCGTAGAAGTAGTCGATCGCCGAATCTTTCCGGTTGGTGAGATTGAAACCTTCGAGCTCGATTCTTTGCCGGTCTGACAGTTTATAGCCGATGCGCCCATTCAGCGTGGCTGTGCTGCGTGAACGCACACTGTTGTCTTCGACCAGCGGGCGCGGTCCGAAGTAGCGCAACTGCAGCGCGCCGAACCAGGCGCCCTTGTCCACTGCCAGCGCGATCGACGCGACGCCTTCCACCGCGCCCGGAATGCGTGGGCCCACCGGGTCGGCATCGCGAAACCGGGCCCGGGCGAAGGCCACGTCGGCATCCACCGTCAGCCACGGCAGCGGCTTGTAGTAATTGGAAAATTCGAAACCCACACGTCGGCTGGGCCGGCCCGCCTCGGTCGTCCCCGCGTCCCCGGCGAACACCAGCTCGGACGCGAAGTCGAGCCGATAGACCGAAAAGGCGCTTTGCAACCCCTTGATGAACTCGGTACGCACACCGAACTCGGCGCCCTTGGAGCGCACCAGCGGCGGAACCCGATCGGCTGGATCGCCAGTCTTCGGATCAACGGTGATGGTGGTGCCTCTGGCATCGTTGCTGTGGAAACCGGAACCCACATTGGCGTAGAACTCGGTCTTCGACCACGGACCGAAGATAAGCGCGAGTTTCGGACTCGCCATGGTGGCCGACGCCTTGCCGGAGTTGGCCGCGTTGTCGCTCGCCACCTTGAAGCGGTACGCGTCGGCACGCAGACCGGCGACGGTGCGAAACCAGTCGTTCCAGCGAGTGGCGTTCTCGACGTACAAGCCCAGGCTGCTTTCGACGATGTGGTCCTGCCGCGTCGTCGACAGGCGCTGCCGAGCCACGGTGTTGTGCAGGCCGTTGAAGATGTTGTCGCTTTCGACCTGCACGCCCACACTCATTTCCGATTCGCGTCCGAGCCCGGCGACCTGCCAGCGGTGCGAGCCTTTCAATCCGGTGGTCGTGCGGCGGTCAGGCTGATTGAACTGGTCGCCATTGACCGGGTCGTCGAGGAAATATGTGAAGTTGGAAAACAGGTTCAGCTTCTGGTGCACCACGTAGGCATTGATTTCGGTTTTGCCCGTATCGGTGGTGTTGTGCCAGGCGCCGGACAAGCTGTAGCGATGCGCCGCGCCGCCATCGGTGGAATCGATGGCATCGAAGCGCGAGATCGCGCCACTGTCCACCGCGCGCTTCGCGACCTGATCGGTGGCGTTCCAGCGCGCGCTGTAGGCCATGCCCGTGAGGTTGAAGCCGTTGGCCTGCGTTCCTTGGCTGTAGCGCAGCACGCCGTTAATTTTCCGATAGTCGTCCGGATGAACAAAGGGACCGTCGTTGTGATACAGCTCCAGCGCGTAGAGCAAGTTGCCATTGCCCCAGGCCGGCGAATCCGCCACCAACGCGCGCCGGTACCCCTTTTGTCCGATGCTCAGACTCGCGATGCCGTGCTCGAGCTTGTTGGCATTGCGCACCGACACGGCGCCGGCGGACGCGAAGTCGCCTTCCGCGGCATAGTAGGGCCCCTTGCGGTATTCGAGCAGCGTCGTCAGCTCGGGGATCAGAAAATTCAGATCAGTCCAGCCCTGTCCGTGGGCGTGACTGCGCTGGTTGACCAACATGCCGTCCACCGTGGTGCGCAGATCGGTGCCGTGGTCAAGATTGAAGCCGCGCAGGTAGAACTGGTTGGCTTTGCCTTCGCCGCTGTGCTGGCTGACCACCAAACCGGGCGTGGCTTCAAGCAATTCCCCGGCCCGATAGACCGTCCGCGCTTCCAGCTGCTGCTGCGTGACAACACCGCTGTTGGCGGAATCGGCAACGCCGAGCTGGCTGTTGCGCGACCCGCTCACGTTGACTTCGGGCAAGGTGACCTGGGCCTGCGCGGTGCCGGCCAGTTGGATGCCTGCTGCCGACAGCAACACCAGTGTGCTCCGGCGTGCAGAACTAGAGGCCAATCTCTGCATGGTTGAGCTGTATGAAGAAATGGAAACTTATCATACGCGGCGCGACGCGCGCCGGATTCACCCGCAACGAAAAATAGTCGCGGCTCAGTTCGCCGGCTTCAAATGGGAGTGCGGCTGCGGGCCGCCCCGGGAGTGCCGATGCGGGCCTTCCACGCGAACCAGTGGCAGGATTTCGACACGGCCGTGGCGCACGCCGCGCAACGCGATGAGTTGGCTCGCGCAGTCTTGCACCGCCTGCGTCGCGCCGCGCAGGATCATCACTTCCATGCAGTTGTCGTGGTCCAGGTACGTGCGCAAACTGCTCACTACCAGATCGTGGTTGTCATGTTGCAGGTCGAGGATGCGCGCCGTGACCGCGCCTTCGTGGTGGCTGTACACATAGGTCGCGGTCGCCACGCACCACTTGGCCTGACTCGCGTCGAGCAACTGGTGCCCGAGGCGCTCGCGGATCAGATCACGCACGGCCTCCGATCGGTTCTCGTAGCCGCGCGCTGCGACCAGCTGGTCGAAGTCCGCGGCCAGGCTGTCGTCGAGTGATATCGTGAAGCGTTGCATCAGCTCATCGTCCATGTTTGGCGGCCGGGCGTGGCCCGGCTCTGCAAGGGGATGATAACGATCGCCGGAGAAGTCGAGCGATCGCACTATGATTGTGCGATCCTGCTTGGACGACTCGATGAATACCACCATGCCAACGCCTCCAGAACTAGATCAATCGATTGAGCGACACGAACAATATGCACGTGCCGATCCGAACAATCTGCCGCTGCAGATGAACCTTGGCGATCTTTATCATCAGGCGGGACGGTTCGCGGATGCCCTCAACTGCTTCGAACGCTGCTTGACGTTGGACGCCAAGTACGCCTCGGCTCGTAGTCGAGCTGCCGCAGTGATGATCTCCCAGCATCGTTTTACCGATGCGGAGGAGCAACTGCGCGCGCTGATCGATGGCGGGGATCGAGACGCGAGCTTGCTGCACAATCTCGGCCTCGCGCTGTACTTCCAGCACCGCTTTGAGGAAGCCCGGCAGTGCTTCGCCGCTGCGGCAGAAGGGGGTCTTGAGGTACCCAGCAACTTCGCGTATCTCGCCCGCTCGCTTCACCATCTCGGTGAAATAGAGCTGGCCATTGCCGCTGGCGAGCGGTGGCTTGCCACGGCATCGGGTGGCGAGAGCACGAGTTATCTGGCGCTGCTTCATTTAGACGCCGGCAATATGCAAACGGCTTCTCGGCTGGGTATCGAAGCACTCGAGCAGGATGCCACGAATGTAGACGCCAATGTTGTCGTGGGCTCGACCTCGATGGAGCATCAAGACGCCGATCGAGCCCGCAAATGTTTTGAAATTGCTTTGCAGCGTGACCAGGACAACGGCCGCGCCTGGCTCGGCATGGGCCTGGTGCATTTGTACGACCAGGAGCCGCAGCAGGCAGTGCAGGCATTGACCGCCGCCACACAGATTTACCCGGGCAACGCCGGGATGGCCGTTACCCTCGGCTGGGCGCATATCGTGGCCAACGACGCCATCGGGGCTGAGCACGCATTCAACAACGCCTTGGCGGTCGATCACACGTTTGCCGAATCGCATGCGGGGCTTGCTGCCGCGCTTGCGCTGCAAGGCAAACTCGACCGCGCTCGGGAATCTTTGGTGATCGCAAGGCGCCTTGAACGCCACAGCATCGGGGCGGATATAGCCGAATCTTTTCTGCGATCTGCTGAAGGTGAGGAACAGCAAGCCGCCGACATCTTTGCGCACATGCTGAAGAAATCGCCGCGGAAAGGTGTGCCACCGCTCATCGAACAGCTACGCCTCTACTCGAGTAAAAAGGGCGCGCTGCGCAAGGGCGGCTCCGCATTAAAAGGCCAGCCTGATTCGTGAGAGCGACAGAGTTCAGTTTCTACGCAACCCACTGGAAATCGAATGCACCTTCGCCAATTCATCGAAGAGCACATGGGCCAGATCATGGCCGAGTGGGTCTCTTTCGCACGCACGCTCGACTCGGCCACCGAAGAAATGACGATGCTGGAACTGCGTGACCATGCAGAGGCCATCCTGCGGGCCATCGCGCGCGCCATCGACAGCGACCAAAGCCGCGCGGAGCAGTACGAAAAATCGCGTGGCGACGCGCCGGACGAAGGCGATCCTGCCAGTCCGGCCTCCATCCATGGCACCCAGCGCCATCAAAGCAATTTCACGCTGCTGAACCTCAGCGCCGAGTTCCGTGCACTGCGGGCGACGGTGCTGCGGCTCTGGCTGCCCCTGGTGCGGGAACCCTCCGGCGACACCATCCGCCAGATGATCCGATTCAACGAGGCGATCGACCAGGCCCTGGCGGAGTCGATCGTCACCTACTCGGCGAGATCCGACCTGACACGCGAGATGTTTCTCGCCATCCTGGGTCATGACCTGCGCAGCCCGCTGGCCACCCTCACCCTGTCGGGTCAATTGCTGGAGCGGCCCGAGCTCGCACCGGCCGAAGTGAAGAAGATCGGCGCGCGGGTGCGCCGTAGCGCGCTCGTCATGTCCGGCATGGTCAACGACCTGATCGGCTACACCAGCACCCAGCTCGGCAGCGGCATGCCCGTTGCGCTCAAGCCGTCGGACGCGGGTGAATCGTGCCGCTCGGCGATGGAGGACGCGCAGTCCACCTTTCCTGATACGCAGTTCGACGTCGCATTTCAAGGCGACTTGAGCGGCCAGTTCGATAGCGTTCGGCTGCACCAGCTGTTTGCGAACCTGTTTGTCAACGCCGCCAAGTACGGCGCGCCGGGCGAGCCGGTGCACGTGCGCGCGCAAGGCGAGGCAGATGCAGTCCGCGTCGATGTCAACAACCGCGGCCCCGTCATTCCACGCAGCGAATGGAACAACATCTTCCAGCCGCTGGTGCAGTTGTCGAACGCTTCCGCCGACGACGTGGACGAACAGCGAACCAGCCTGGGGCTGGGGCTGTATGTGGCGCGGGAGATTGCCACCTTGCACCAAGGCACGGTGGAGGTCCTGTCCTCCGAGGAGGCTGGAACCACGTTCAGCGTGTGCCTACCGCGGGCGCAGGCGTGAGCCGCGCCGCGAGAATAGCCTCCGCCCTGACTACCGATTCCATTCCTCCTTCCGGCGGTCATTTTCATCCCCCGTCGGACCCTTCCAGCGACTGAGAAGATCGAGTCCCAGGTACGCGGCGAGAGAATAGCTTGCCAGCCGACCGGCCGTCATCTTAAAGCCACCAACGGAAAACATCGGGATTTGCTGAGCGCCGACACCCAATGTTCTTGCGTGCTTGGCGATCGTCGCATAACCGGCCGTGCCCGCTCCAAGCAGTGCTGACTTGGTAAGAGCGATCGACATACCAAGGGCCCCCGAACCGTAGAGATGGGCCGAGAGTGGAACGCTCGCCATCAATGGCAGAGTCGCCCCGGCGGCGGTGTAGAACGAATATCGATACGCATTGGCCAACAACTTGGTCTTACCCGCTTGCAGTACGACCCTATTCGTGGCGAAAGCACCCGCCGACAACACGATCGACGACGTCGCGGCTAGGAGGGTCGTTGCGGCCAGGTTCGCATAGCCAAAGGCGTGAAGGCCGGCCTGGACCCCGTGCAATGCCGAGGAAGCCCCTCGGGCCAAGTAACGCGCTGGGGCCCATGCGCCGGCCACTTGCCCGGGAAGAATCATGGTTGAGAGTAGCCCGAAAGCCCCGGTGACGGCCTTGTAGCTAAGTTTCGACGGATTGAGTCTTCGAGCGGGACTCGATTCGAGCTCCGATCTTCCGATAGCGGCGGCAGTTCGCCCCAAAAAGATTCCGTCCGTCGCTCCAGCGGGGATCCCGCCAAGGGCGTGGACAGCGCCCGCGATGCCAACAGTGCCGGCAGCCGCGGCGGCGACTGAGAGTCCTTCCCACCTCTGACGCGCCAAGCTCCCGAGTTGCTCCTGGAGCGTTAAGCCGAGAGGGTCATAATTCCCTTTATAAAAAGGCGAATGCGAATCCGCCAGAAGATCGGCTTGGTATTGCTCCGCGGCATGCTTGGTCTCGAACTGAGGCGTCGGGTCGTTCTTTCCTTGATACAGGCGCACCGGTTCGCCGTCGGTCCTAAGATTCATGTACGCGTAGTCCGGTCGCCCATCTGGCCAGCGCTTGCTCTTATAGGGCTCCGGGTCCCAGTCGGGAAAGTAGTTGCCCCTTCCCTCGACGACCTTGAATTTATTGGTTGCGACGACCTCGAAGCCGACGCTTTGATAAAGTTCTGCGAGATTATTGCCAAGGGCCGTGAGATGGTTGCCTCCCAGATCGATCCCAAGCTGGAGCATCGCTTCCATTTGAGCGCCCTGCATTTCCCTCGCCGCGCTCTTCCCGCCTAGCTTCTCTGCGTCAAATCTCTGCCGGCGTTCCGGCGAACCAAAGACGCTACCGAGGTAGCCCTGATCGGCCCGTGCCGTGCCGCGCCCGATCGCGACCCCCGAGAGGCCATCGTCGGTGACGATCAGGGTCTTGCCTGCATAGGATTCGCGAATGGTGACGTTCGCGGCCACACCGCGCGCCTTCGGATCGGGACTGGCGTAGTAGTCGTGTTTGGAATCGATATGCAGCTTCTCATACGCAGGACCATCGATGTCGCCGTCGAGGATGTGGTACGTAAAACCGTTGCGCCGAACCGTGGCCACTGGGTTGAACTCGAGTCCGGCAATCCGGACAAACGGGCCCGCCGGTTTGGCGCCAAACACCGTGCGTTCATTGGCGTCTTTGAAGTCGCGGTTGCCGATGTAAGAGTCCCGAGCGAAGTTCCCCTCGGTATCCACCCGGCGTGCACCAACAATGCTCGAGCGTCTAACCCCGCCCTCAAGAAACACGACGTCATCCACAGGCGTATCGAGGCGCGCTTCACCGAAGAGCCAATCGCTTTTCTGCAGCCGTTCATTCACACTAAACGCTCGCGCCGGTCTTTGCACGGTATAGACCCAACCCTCGCCTTGCGCGCGCGCTTCACCCGGGGTCCTCCAACCCACAAGGTGATCCTTGTCGCCAGCGGGCGCCCTCAGTCGGCCGCCAAACACGCCCTCCACGATCGGGTTGCGAGGGTCGTGGACGAAGATGTATTCGTGATCTCCGCGCATAGCCTTGCCGCCGCCGCCATGGCCCGCTCCGCCTCCGCGGGTCATCGCCGCCCCGAACAGCACTCCAAAAAGCAGCCCGCCCGTGGCCTCCGCCACTGCGCCTGCGCCGCCCTCAGACCCCGCTTCATAGAGCCCAGCCGCCGCGACAATGGCGCCGCCGATACGGCTAAGTCCCACTGCCTGACGCCCGGCCTCCTTGGCGAGACTTCCGTACGTGGCGCTGTTCATCGACAGCGCCCGGCCGTAGTCGCTCACCCACTCAGGCTCTCTTGGACTGTGCCCAGAGACGGTCAACTCATCAAAAAGCTCGGCGCCCAATTGCAGCCCGTCGAGCGCCAGCGCGCCGGTTTCGCTGCCGGCGTTGATAAAGCCATGCGTGAATCGGTTGATGAGCGACACTGGCGGATGGGTAGCCCACGGACTCAAATCACTCGACCGACTAAGCCCCGCCTGATCCACAGCTTCGTAATCCATCAAGTCGACACCAAAATACATCGGCGCACCGGCTCGCGTCCGTCTCACATCATGCGACTGGAGATAGCTGGGATTGACATCCTCTGATTGAAGATAAACGGGATTGCCGTATGCGTCCGCAGGTTGATTCCGGTCATTGGTTTTGACGGCCCCCATCTGCGCGTACAGGTTTTGATAGCCGGCGGCATCAGCAGCGGTAGCAGCTTGTTGCGCATTAGCCCGCCCACGCGTTTGCGAATGCATCTGCGCTTTTTGCCACTGTATCGTTTTGATTGCGATCTGATCGCGTGCCTGATCTTGTTGCCACTGCGTCGTCTCGCTCGCAATCTGCTCGCGAGCCTGATTGGCTCCAAAGGCAAGGCTGTTGCTATCGAAGCTCTCCATCGCGGAGTCGACGTAGCTTCCGATCCGCTGATCGCGCGCTTCCGCCGCGAAGAGCGGGTCGAAGGTACTTCTTAACATCGCCTCTTCGCGTTGTGTTGGGGAGAGTGGCATCGACGCAGACGCAGGCGCGGGCGGTGGGGCGGGCGGTGGGGCGCGGTACGCCTCCCATATGGCGGCGCTTGCGACACTGCCGAGTATGTCCCCCGCCCCATTGGCGAGGGTGTTGGTCACGAAGTTGGGGTCATGACCGATGTAGCCGCCCATTGCCAAGGTGCTGCCGGCTTCCAAGAACGCGTTGGTGATGCCGCGTCCCACGTTCTGGCCGAACGAATACTTCATGCCGGTCGGAATCGCCATGCTGATGCCCGCACTAGCGATGCTGGCGAACAAATTGGTTGCACTCTGAGCCCGGGTCTGCTCGGGGGAGCGTATGCCGCGTTCGACGAACTGAGCCCCGGGACTGACAAACTGGTTGATCGCGCTCACAGTGGGCCCGCCGCCAAAACCCTTCACGCCCGCGCTGGCGACGCCGGTCCAGCTCACATTTTCAAGATTCCATCGATTGCCGTTCGCGTCCCTTTGCGAGGCCTGCGCAATAAAGGACCCGCCGGCGCGTAAGGCGCCGGA
>JBKJTX010000003.1:0-11592 GCA_046590315.1 Ramlibacter sp.
CGCATCGACGCGCTGGCACGCATCGGCCGCAAAGCCGAGGCCCGCGAAATCTTCGAGGTCATGCTGAAGAACCGCAATCCGCTCGGGCTGCTGTCGGAAGACACCCACCCGGTGACCGGCGAGATGTGGGGCAATTTCCCCCAGACGTATTCAATGGTGGGCCTGATCAACGCGGCGGTGCGGCTATCCGCGCGCTGGGACAGCGTCATCTGAAATGGCGCGCCTGGTCGTCGTCTCCAACCGCGTCGCCGACCCGCGCAAGACCGCGGCTGGCGGGCTGGCGGTGGCGCTGGCGGACGTGCTCAACACCACCGGGGGACTTTGGTTCGGCTGGAGCGGAAAGATCATCGAAGGCGGACCGGCCGGCGAAGGCGCAACCCATTCCCAGCAAGCCGGCGCGGTTCGGTTGGTGACGCTGGACTTAAGCCGCGAAGACCACGATGCCTACTACATGGGTTATTCGAACGGCGTGCTGTGGCCGGTTTTTCATTACCGGCTGGACCTGGCCGACTTCGATGCAGGCTACATCACAGCGTACCGCCGGGTGAACCAGCTTTTCGCGCGCAAGCTGCAACCGCTTTTGCGCGATGACGACATCATCTGGATCCATGACTACCACCTCATCCCGCTCGCCGCTGAACTGCGCGCGCTCGGCTGCAATCATCGAATCGGTTTCTTCCTGCACATCCCGCTGCCGCCGTCGCTTATCCTGGCGGCGATTCCCGGACATGACTGGTTGATCCGCACCTTGTTCGCCTATGACCTGGTGGGCTTTCAGAGCAACGCCGACCTGCTGCATTTCTCGCGCTACGTGGAAGCCGAAGCCCATGCGCAGCCCCTGGGTGGCGGGCGCTGGCGCGCTTTCAACCGAACGGTGCAGGCCGGCGCCTTTCCGATCGGCATCGATGTCGAGGAATTCCAGGGTCTCGCGGAAGCGCCCGAGGGGCGCGACATGTTCGAGCGAATGCGGCGCGAATACTCGCGCCGCAAATTGCTCGTCGGGGTCGACCGGCTCGACTATTCGAAGGGCCTTCCGCAGCGGATGAAGGCGTTTCGGGAATTGCTGCAACGCTACCCGGAGAACCACGGCAGCGCCACGCTGATTCAGATTGCGGCGCCGAGCCGCGAAGACGTCGGCGCGTACAACGACATCCTGCACGAGCTGGAAAGTCTGTGCGGTTCGATCAACGGCAACTTCGGCGAGCTGGACTGGATGCCGGTGCGCTACATGCACCGCAACGTTGCGCGGCAACGCTTGCCGGGCTTGTTTCGCGCGAGCCGCGTGGCGCTCGTCACGCCACTGCGCGACGGCATGAACCTGGTCGCCAAGGAGTTTCTGGCGGCACAGGACCCGCAGGACCCGGGTGTGCTGGTGCTCTCGCGTTTTGCGGGCGCCGCGGAACAGTTGCGCGAAGCCTTGCTGGTCAATCCATATGACCTCGAGGGCACCGCCAACGCCATCCACCTCGCGCTGCAAATGCCGATCGAAGAACGGCGCAGCCGTCACCAGGCGCTGATGTCGACCCTGCGCCAGTACGACGTGCACTGGTGGTGCGACAGCTTCCTGGACGCGCTCGCGAAGGCCGAAGCCGAGGAAACCGGCACGCCCTGGCTGCGGCTTTAGGGCCAGTTACTTGCGGCGCTTGGGCAGTTGCGTGACAGTCTGCTCGATCGCGCCGAATACGCTCTGGCCGTCCTTGCCCTTCATCTCGATCTTGACGGTGTCACCGAACTTCATGTAATCGGTGGCCGGCTTGCCATCCAGAATGGTCTCGATCGCGCGCTTCTCGGCAATGCACGAGTAGCCCTTGGTCCACTCTTTCTTGCCGTCCTTCTCGATCGCGCGATTGCTGACGGTACCGCTGCCGATGATGGAACCGGCGCGCACGTTGCGCGTCTTGCAGATGTGGGCGATCAACTGGCCGAAATGGAACGTCATCTCTTGACCGGCGTCGCACATGCCAACGGTGCGGCCGTTCCATTGGCTTTGCAGCGTCAGGTTTAATTTGCCGTCTTCCCAGGCGCCGCCGAACTCGTCGAGCGTGACGGCAACCGGGCTGAACGCGGTGGCGGGCTTGCTCTGGAAAAAGCCGAAGCTCTTGGCCAGTTCGTCCGGGATCAGGTGGCGCAAGCTCCAATCATTGGCGATCATCACCAAGCGGATGCCGTCGAGTGCCTGCTCGGGCGTACTCGTCATCGGGACGTCGCCAGTGACCACCGCGACCTCGGCTTCAAAGTCGATGCCCCACGCTTCCGTCACGAAAGCGGCTTCGTCGCGCGGTCCCAGGAAGTCGTCGCTGCCGCCCTGGTAGATCAGCGGCTCGGTGTAGTAGTTGTCAGGCACCTTGGCGTTGCGCGAGAGCCGCACCAGTTCCACATGATTGATGAACGCCGAGCCGTCGGCCCACTGGTAAGCACGCGGCAACGGCGCCATGCACTGCGCCGCATCGAACGGGAATGCGTGGCGCGCCTTGCCGTTGTTCAGGGTCTCGTAGAGGTCCTGCAACTGGGGCGAGATGAAGCCCCAATCGTCCAGCACCTGCTGCATGCGGTCGGCAATGCCGGTCGCATAATGCGCCGTGCCCAAGTCGCGCGAGACCACGACCAGCTGGCCGTCGCGCGAACCGTCTTTGTAGCTTGCGAGCTTCATATCGTTGCCGCCAGAGTCGAGATGCGTTAGAGTCAGATGACATTACGCATTGTGAAATGAATTTACCTAAACGTAATTCTACAGGAAGCGGCCGATGCTGAAGGAACGCGCCGGCATCCAGTCCGTGGAGGTCGGCTTCGCGCTGCTGGAAGTCCTGTCGAAGGCGCCGGGCGCTCTGATGCTGCGCGACCTCGCTGCCGCCGCGGGCATGAGCGCGGCCAAAGCCCATCGCTACCTCGTGAGTTTCCAGCGGCTGCAACTGGTGGTGCAGGACACCGTTAGCACGCGCTATGACCTGGGCCCGGCCGCGCTCAAGCTCGGGCTCGCGTCGCTGTCACGCCTGGACGCAGTGAAGCTGGCGCGCGAGCGTATCGTCGGTCTCATGGAACAGATCGGGCACACCCTGGCCCTCGCCGTGTGGGGCAATCACGGGCCCACCATCGTGCATTGGGAAGAGTCGCCGCAGGCGGTCACCGTCAACTTGAGGCTCGGCGACGTGATGCCGCTGCTGTCCTCGGCCACCGGCCGCTGCTTTGCGGCCTACCTGTCGAAGGAAGCGATCACGCCGCTCCTGAAGGACGAGATCGCCCGGGCCCAGCGCCAGGGCCGCACCGACGTACCGGTCACGCTGGCCCAGGCGCGCGCGTTGCTCGACGAAGTGCGGCAGCGCGGCGCCGCCCGTGTCGTCGACACGCTACTTCCAGGCATCGTCGGCTTTTGCGCCCCGGTGTTCGATTCCGACGGGCACATTGCGCTGGGCATCGTGGCGCTGGGGCCGACCGGCACCTTCGATTCGCAGTGGGGTGGCGCCGTGGACCGGCCACTGCGTTCCGCCGCTCTCCAGCTCTCCACTGACCTGGGGTACCACGCTTGAGGAAGCCGCGGGCAGCGCCTTGGGGTTTGCTCGCCGTGCTCGCGGTTGCGGTCGTGGCGGCGCATCTCTGGTTGCTCAGCGCAGCGCCGCTGGCGGTGCGAGTCGGTCGTGCTCCAAGCGCACAGCCGCTGCTCACTCGCACCATTGAGCCACCCGCGCCTGCGGCGCCGTCGACCCCGGTGGAGATTCCAGCTTCCACGCTCCCGGCGGCGCCTACGCCGCGTGCTGTCGTGGCCGCCCAAAAGCCCCGCGTACCCGCACCAGCGCCCGCACCTGCGCCGGCGACGGTCGCTCAGGGCGCTCAGGGCGTGACCGTCCTGGTCGCCGAAGAAACTTCGACGCGTCCGCCGCCTCCCATGCCCGTTGCAACAGCAGCGCGCACGCGCGCTGCGCCGTCAGTCGCCGTCTCTGTTCCCGGCCCTGTGCGCCTGCACTACAAAGTGACGGCGCAAGCCCGCGGCATCAGCTTGAAGGGCGAAGGCGAGCTGCAGTGGCGGCATGACGGCCGCACCTACGAGGCCGTGCTGCAGGTCAGCGCGGCGTTGCTGCCCAAGCGGATCCAGCGCAGCAGCGGCCGCATCACGGCGCAAGGGCTCGAGCCGGACCGCTTTTCCGACAGGTCGCGGCACGAGGAGGCCGCGCACTTCGAGCGCGATCAGGGCAAGGTCAGCTTTAGCAGCAACAGGCCGGATGCGGCCCTGGAAGCCGGCGCGCAGGATCGCTTGAGCGTGACGCTTCAGCTCGGCGCGATGATCGCCGGCGACCCGAAGAAGTTTCCGCCGGGCACGAGCATCGCCATCCAGACCGCATCGACGCGCGATGCCGAGTCCTGGGTGTTCATGGTCGAGGAAACCGAGACACTGCAGCTGCCCGGCGGCGCGGTGCCTGCGGTACGGCTTATCCGGAGCCCCCGCAAAGAGTTCGACCAGAAGATAGAACTATGGCTGGCTCCCGGCATGGATTACGTTCCTGTGCGCGTGCGTCTGACACAGCCGAACGGCGATTGGGTCGACCAGCAGTGGTCCTCCACCGACAGAGGCTGAGCCACCGCCGGCCTTACTCTGCATCTGTTGGAGGTCCACATAGCGCGTTTTCCCGGTCCTCCTTGAAACCGGTCCAAACGTTGCTATGTGAAGTGGCAAAGGAATCAACATGCAAATGCTCTATGACTCCGACGCGTTCGTCGTCGTGCACATGCAGGCCAACGAACCTGCGGACGGCGAGATCGCACCGCGCATCGCGCGGCACGGCTTCGAGATCGTGGACAAGCGTTCCAATAAAGAGGTCTATCTTGATGGGTCCTGGGCCGATGCTTTCCAGCGTCAAATCAATGCTTGGCAACTGAACACCCCCACGCAGGAAGAAGTCGAGGAAACGCTCGACGGCTACGCCGAACTGGCGCAAAACCCACTCGTGATGCATTGACAATTTGAAGCCCCTTCAGGGTCGTCTCCCTGAAGTTGCGCACGATCATCTGCGTTTGCGCACGTCCTCCACGCCGGTACCTGCTTTAGTATTCGCCGGATGCTCCGGCCCCTGCAGTTCACTCTCACCTTGCTGCTGAGCGCATGTGGGGCGACGGTGCTTGTCCCGCCCACGCCAGGCATCGAAGTCGAACCTGCGATGGATGTGGTGCTGATCGGTGAACAGCACGATGCGACAGCGCATCACGCGCAAGAGCGGGCCATCATTGAAACCCTGACTTCGCGCGGCCGCCTGGCGGCGCTCGTGCTCGAGATGGCCGACGAGGGCCGGTCCACCGCAGCCTTGCATCCGCGCGCCGAAGAGGCCGACGTTCGCGCCGCACTGGGCTGGAACGAAGCGGCGTGGAAGTGGCGCGACTATGGTCCGGCGATCATGGCCGCGGTGCGCGCGGGCCGCCCGGTTGTCGGCGGCAACCTTCGAGGAGCGGAGACTCGCAACGCCATGGCCGACGGCGAGCTCGATGCCCTGCTCTCCGGGCCCGCGTTTCTCGCGCAGCAAGAGGTCATCCGCGAAGGCCACTGTGGCCTACTGCCGGAAAGCCAGCTACGCCCTATGGCTCGGGTGCAGATTGCTCGCGACCGGGCCATGGCGCGTACGCTCGCGCAGGCCGCAATCCCAGGGAAGACGGTGGTTTTGCTGGCCGGCGCGGGCCACATCAACCCTGCGCTGGGTGTGCCCCAGCATCTGCCCCGGCGGCTCCAGGTTCAGGTAGTGCCCTTGCCGGCGCAACCGCAGCAAGCCGACTATTGCGCGGGCTTACGCGAGCGCATGAAGGGGGGGAGTGTGAAATGACCGGCACGCACGTCCGCACCCTGCCCGTGAACGTGGTCGAGCTCAACCCGTATGCGCCCCGGCCATTTGTATTCACCGAAGCCGCTCGACGATTGCGCGATGCCATTGAAGCAGCAGGGTATGTTTCCCATCACAGCATCAACGAAGCCGACGTGGATGCGCTCAACATCGTCCTCGGCGGCGTTGCGATGCTTCAGGAAATACTGAAGGAGTTCGACCCCGCCCGCACGATTGTCTTCAACTTCGAGCAGCTGGGCAGCGACTCCATCTTGCTCAACGACGCGTATCTGGATTGGCTGCGCGACTGGACGGTGGCGGACTACCACTCGGCCAATGTGGCCTATCTGAAGCAGCGCAACGGTTCGGAGCAGCGCGTGTTCGAACTGCCTTTGAAACCGAGGCCCGCACTGCACACGCTCGCGGTCAAGAAGAGCGTCGACGTTGTGTTCTACGGTACGCTCAGCGAGCGTCGCAGCGGGGTCATTCGCAAGCTGCAGGCGCAGGGTCTCACCGTGGAAACGGTCGCGGGTGCCTATGCCGAGGAGCTTACGCCTGCGCTTCAACGCGCTCGGCTGGTGCTCCACGTCCACTTTTATGCGACCGGCCTGTTTCCGGTCGCGCGCATGCTGCAGCCGGTCGAGAACGGGGTGCCCATCGTTTGCGAGACATCGGTGTTTTCCGAGCTCAGCGACTGGTCCGGCTCCGGCATCCTGTTTGCCGATTACGAAGACCTCGCGGGAGCGTGCCAGCGATTGTTGCAAGCGCCCGCAGAACAGTTGACGCGGGCGCAGCGTTCGCGTGATTTTGCGGCGCACCTCGATTTCGCAACGCCTTTCAACGCAGTGGTCGCGCCCTTCCTCAGGCGTGCTTGCGAATAGAGTCCGCGAGTACGTTGACCAGCTGGTCGATGTGCGACTTCTCCACAATGTAAGGCGGCGCAATCACCAGCACATCTCCCGCCGGTCGCACCAGCGCGCCGTTGTGGAAGCAGTCCAGGAAGATGTTGTAAGCGCGCTTGCCAGGGCTGCCCGCGATCGGCGCAAGTTCCACCCCCGCCGCCAAGCCGAGGCTGCGAATGCCAATCACATTCGGCAGCCCCTTAAAGGCACTGTGGAACGCATCGCCCAGCACCTTGCCCATCTCGCCGGCGCGCTGGAACAGGTTTTCTTCCTTGTAGAGATTGAGCGTCGCGATCGCCGCCGCACACGCGACCGGATGCCCCGAATAGGTGTAGCCATGAAAGAACTCCACCACGTGCTCCGGCGCATCGTTCTTCATCATCGCGTCGTACAGCTTGTCGCGGCAGATCACGCCGCCGAGCGGGAAGACGCCGTTGGTCACGCACTTGGCGAAGTTCAGCATGTCGGGCACCACGTCGTAGTAGTCCGCGGCGAAGTTGGTGCCCATGCGCCCGAAGCCGGTGATCACCTCATCGAAGATCAGCAGGATGCCGTGCTTGTCGCAGATTTCGCGCAGCCGCTGCAGATAGCCCTTGGGCGGCAGGTACCAGCCGGCGCTGCCGGCCACCGGCTCCACGATCACGGCCGCGACGTTGCTCGGATCGTGCAGCGGCAGGATGCGGTTTTCCAGCTCGAGCAGGATGTCTTCCTGCCACACCGGTTCCTGGTTGTGGATGTAGGCCTGGTTCACCGGATCGTGGATGAAGCGCATGTGATCCACGCGCGGCAGCATGGCCGTGCCATAGACCTTGCGGTTGGAGGGAATGCCACCGACGCTCATGCCGCCAAAGCCGACACCGTGATAGCCCTTCTCACGGCCGATGAAAACGTTGCGATGCCCTTCGCCGCGCGCGCGGTGGTAGGCCAGTGCGACCTTGAGCGACGTGTCCGCCGCTTCCGAACCTGAATTGCAGAACAGCACCTTGTTCAAGTCGCCCGGCGCCATCGCTGCGATCATTTCGGCGGCCTTGAAGGCCTGGTCGTTGGAGGCCTGAAACGCAGTGGAATAGTCCAGTGTGTCGAGTTGGCGCTTGATGGCTTCGTTGATCGGTGCCCGGCGATGGCCCGCGCCCACGCACCACAGGCTGGAGATGCCGTCGACGATCTGCTTTCCGTCGTGCGTGGTGAAGTGCATGCCCTCGGCGGCCACGAAGACACGCGGGTCCTTGCGGAAATGGCGATTGGGGGTGAAGGGCAACCAGTGGTTGTCCATGTTGAAGTCGGTGTAGGCCATGGGGCGTTCTCCTGAACCAGCGGCAAAGAGCCATTTTGGCACCGGCGCGCGCCCGCTGCTGGCGCGACTTCGCTCCTGCGACAATTCACCGGGTATGAACCACGCTTATGTCCTCAACCTTTCCTGTCCGGACCGGCCAGGCATCGTGCACGCCGTCTCGGGGTTCCTGCTCGAGCGAGGCGGCAACATCGAGGAGGCGGCGCAGTACAACGACCACGACACGGGCCTGTTCTTCATGCGCGTGCAGTTTGCCTGCGAACAGCTCACATTCGATGACTTGAAGCTCCAGCTGAAGTTCTTCGCCGAGGCATTCAAGATGGCGTGGCAGCTGCATGCGACCGACCAGCCGATGCGCACCGCCATCCTCGTCAGTAAAGAGGGCCATTGCCTGAACGACCTGCTGTTTCGCTGGAAGAGCGGCCTCCTGCGGCTGGATATCGCGGCAATCATCTCGAACCACCGCGAGTTCTACCAGCTCGCGGCCAGCTACAACGTCCCGTTTCACCACATCGCGGTGACTGGCAGCACAAAGGCGCAAGCCGAAGCCAGGCAGTACGAAATCATTGAGTCCGAAGGCGTGGAGCTGGTGATACTCGCACGCTACATGCAGATTCTTTCCGACGACCTTTGCCGCAAGCTGGCCGGGCGCGCGATCAACATCCACCATAGTTTCCTGCCGAGCTTTAAAGGCGCCAAGCCCTACTACCAGGCCCATGAGCGCGGCGTGAAGCTGATCGGCGCGACGGCGCACTACGTGACGGCCGATCTCGACGAAGGCCCGATCATTGAGCAGGATGTCGCCCGAGTGGACCACAGCAAGACCGTGGAAGACCTGACGGCAATGGGCCGCGATACGGAAAGCCAGGTGCTGGCGCGCGCAGTCAAGTGGCATAGCGAGCACCGCGTGCTGGTCAACGGGCACAAGACGGTCATTTTCAAGTGACGGTGGCTTAGCAGCGGCCGGCGCCGCTTGCGTAGAAAATGGTGCAAGCCACAATACAGGCATAAAGATTGGCAGCGCTCGCTGCCTGCAGGAGGATTCTTGGTTGATTGGAGGACGAGGGCGCCTGATATCGCGTTGCTGGCGCTGGCCGCTGCGCTGGTGCTATGGACCTTCGTCTCGTATTCGCTGCTGTCGGTGGCACTGGTCGTCGCTTGCCTGACGCTGGCGGCCGCGGGCCTCTGGTCGTGCCGCACGCTGTTCGGAAACCGAGCCGCCTTCATGTTCCTCGCGATCGCCGTGGTGCTCGGCTGGTTAGCCGAAGAGATGGGGGCGACGCGCGGCTGGTTCTTCGGAGACTACACCTATACCGAGGTGCTCGGACCGCGCCTGGGTGCGGTGCCGGTCGTCATCCCGTTGATGTGGTTTGGCCTGTGCTCTGTCGGGTTCCTGATGGCATCGCTTGTCTTGTGGCGCCAGCCCGTCCCACCCACGGCGACCTGGCAGTCAGGCGCTCTCGCGGCGCTCATGGCGGCAATGCTCGTCACGGCGTTCGACCTCGGCGCGGATCCGTACTTCGTGTACTCGCTCAAGGCCTGGATCATGTTGGAGCACGACGGCGACTGGTTTGGCGAAACCGTGCGCGGCTTCGAAGGCTGGATGGGGGTGAGCTTCGTGATCGTTGCGCTGTTCCAGGCAATCGCCCGGCCGCGCCTGGCCGATGCACCTGCGACGAATGTGCGCATCGCCGCGTTGCTTCCGATCGTCATCTACGCCGGCTTCATCGCATTCCAGGTGGCGCTAACGCAGCCCGTTGCGCTGCGGGTCATCGCATTCTTCGCGATGGGGATTCCCGCGCTCATTGCCGCAGTGGCCTGGTCGCAGTGGGTCGAGCAGGCGGGAGGCAAGTCGAAGTGAAGACGCTTGCCGCCAGCCGCTGGGAAGCCATGACGCGCGAGGCCGACCCGTTGGCCGACCGCACCATCGCCGCCATCGTGGGGCGCTGGCCCGACACCGCAGGCCCGTCGCCCGCGGGAATGGCACGACTCGGCCAAGCCTCGCGGTTGATGGCGGGCTGGTCAACGAATGCGAGCCTCCTGGCGTGGGCGCCAGACGCGCCGGACGCCGACCCGGAAATCGTCGCAACGCTGCGCGCATACCTCGACGAGGGCTGCCGCCTGCCCGGGTGGATGCGCCCGGGCGACATCGAACTCGCCGAGGACGTCTTCATGGAATACGGCCCGCTGTCGTGCACGCTGCTGTTCTGTGCGAGCCTGCCGCAGTGCTACGTGCTGCCTCATCTGTCTGAGGTCCTGCACATCGCCGGCCAGCTGGAAGAGCGCACCGAGTACCGCATTCGCCAGACCGCCGCAATGGTGTTCCCGGTGATGATGAAAGGCGGACTCGGGGCGGCTGCCGGAGGCGGCATCGGGCAAGTTCTGAAGGTGCGCCTGATTCACGCCACCATCCGCCACTTGATCCTGCGTGGACCACCCGACGAAGCAAGCGGCCGCATCCGACCTCGCGCACCTGGCGGCGCCGGCGCCAACCTGTACCACGCTCTCATGAGCCACGGCTGGGACCTGCCGCGTCAGGGCCTGCCTTGCAACCAACTCGAACTGGCCTACACCTTGCTCACGTTCGGCTATGTGTTTCTCGATGGCATGCGCACCCTTGGCATCGGTTTGCCGGCCGTACAGGAGCGCGCGTTCTTGCATGCCTGGAACGTCGCCGGCCACGTGCTAGGAATCCGCGACGACCTGATGGCCCACACGATGAATGAAGCCGCCGCCCTGTTCGATGCCCTCCAGGCCACGGCCCGCGACCAGGCTTCGCTGCCCGATGCACGGCCCGGCCTCAGCAAAGCTCTGTTGAGCACAATGGCGCGCGCGATCAAGCTGCCGGTGATCCGCAACCTGCCGGTGCCGATGACGCGCTGGCTGATTGGAAGCACTGCGGCTGCGGAGATCGGCATCAATGATCGTGTTGGCTGGCTGACGCGGCTCACGTTTGCGACGGCGTGCGTTATCGTCCGCGCTTTCGACGCTGTCGTGCGCCTCGCGCTTCCGCACTTCTCGCTGACGCGCATGTTCACGCGCGTCGTCGGCTATCACTTGCTGACGCGCATTCTGCTCGACCAGACGCGTCCCTTGGCCCTGCCCGACGAACTGCTCGCTCCGTTGTGCCGCACGGTGGCGGGCTGGCACCACGACCGGCACGCACCGGGTTGGGTCAATCGCCTGGAAGATCGACTGACAACCCCGGGCGAGTGGAGGTCCGGCCGGTGACTGCGCTCCTGCGCCACGGGAGCGCGCAGCACTGGCTGCTGCGGGCTGCCGCAATCGCGGCGCTGCTCGCCGCCGCTGTCCTTCGGCCCGCTTGGGCCGCCGAAGTCAAAGGCGAGGGCGAGATCACGACGCAGGGCTGGTACTGGATCGACCCATCGGGCCGAGCATCCATCAACGACGTAGTGGCAGGCGCCGCCAAGCTGCAGCGCATGGATCGGCAACACGCCTTCCCGCTGGGCGATGGGGCGCTCTGGATGCGCTTTGACCTGCCCGCGCGCGACCTCTCCCGCCACTGGAACTTGCTCCTGTCGGGCGCGCCCTTCATGGATCGCGCAAGCCTGTTCTTGCAGGGCGCCGGCGGCGTGTGGCG
>JBKJTX010000110.1:0-5627 GCA_046590315.1 Ramlibacter sp.
GAAGCCGATTTCCAGAATGGTGGGCGCTACCCGCCCAAAAGCCGCCGCGAAGTCCAGCCGCTGCGGTGAGTACAGCAGCAGGAACTTCGGCCCCAGTTCAGTGAATGCCTTGGCTTGGCCCGATGTGGTGCGGCCGGTGCGCCGCACGAAACTGCGAATGGTGCGTGGATGAGCTACCCCCTCCGGGGCGGGCGGGGGTGTCAATGTCTTGCCGGGATCAGTCACCGGCCCGATTGTAGAAGTCGCGCCATTGCGCCACCCAAGCCGCGAGCGCAGCGTGCACCGGTCCGGCATGCGGCGCCAGCAGCAGCGTGCGTGCGGCAGAGTTCAGGACGGCCAATGGGTCGGCGGTATCCACCGGCCGCGCGCCGCTTTGCTTGGAGAGCTTCTCGCCATTGGCTCCCAACGCCAATGGCGTGTGCAAATATCGAGGCCGAGTGTAGGCGAGAGTTTCCTGCAACTGGATCTGGCGGGCGGTGTTATCGGCAAGGTCTTCACCGCGCACGACATCGGTGATGCCCTGCCGCGCGTCGTCGACCACGACGGCAAGTTGGTAAGCCCACAAACCATCGGCGCGTTTGAGCACGAAGTCGCCTACGTCGTGCGCGACGTCCTGCGCCTGCACCTGCAGCCGTGCGTCATGCCACTGCACCATCCCCGGGCGTGCGCGAAACCGCCAGGCGCGCGCGGATCTTCCGCGTAGCCCGCCGCGGCAGGTGCCCGGATAGACAAGCTCGCCATGGCGCAAGTGAGGATGGCCGGCGGCAGCGAGCGCGAGCTCGATGTCCTTGCGCGAGCAAGCACACGGATAGACCCGGTCCCCGGCCAGGAGTTGATCGAGCGCATGCTGATAGACAGTGCCCCGCGCCGACTGCCGCAGCGGTTTCTCATCGGGAATCAAGCCGCAGTCGGCGAGTTGCCGCATGATGATCTCCTCGGCGCCGGACACGCAGCGCGGCGTATCGACGTCCTCGATGCGCACCAGCCAGGCGCCGCCATGCGCGCGGGCGTCCAGCCAACTGGCCAGCGCCGCCACGAGAGAGCCGGCGTGCAGCGGGCCCGTGGGGGACGGCGCAAATCGGCCGCGGTAGCCCGTCGCCATGTTCAGTGCGACGCGTGGACTTTCAGCGCGAGCTCCAGGCCCGACACGAAAGCGTCCTCGACCCGATGGCCCAGGCACCAGTCGCCGCACAGGCCGATGCCCAACTTCCCATCCCACAGGTGAGAGAGGCCCAGAGGTGTTTGCGTCTTGGCCCAGCGCCAGCGCTGCACCTGCGCATGAGCCGGCTCAGCGTAGATGCCGGTGATCTCGGCAAAGGCCTTCAATAATTTGGCCTGTACCCGAGGCGCATCGTCCTCCAGATGTTCCTGCGACCAGGCGGCGCTCCCCTGAACGGTCCAGCGCTCAATGCTGGAGCGGCGGGGTTTGGATGATTCACGGGCCAACCAGGCGATGCGGTGGTGGGTGCTGAGAGCCGCGTTCCACTGCGGCCCCAGGTGCGGGCGTTGCACGGCTTGCGGGAAGGCGAGCATCAGCGTCCAGCACGGGGCAACCTCGACTTTTTCCATCTGCTGCGCGAGGGTCGGTGCCAGCGCCGAATAGCGCAGCAGACCGCCGGAAAGAGCGCAGGGCGCGGCTAAGAGAACAACGTCGAATCCGGAGTACACATGCACCGAGTCCTGCGGGCCGCTGGTTTGCAGCTGCCAGCGACGGGCGTCGAGCGCGTCGCGTTCGATGCGCGTCACGCGGGTTTCCAGTTCGACGTGGCCGGAAACCATCAGCGGCATCGCCCACTGGCGCGCAACACCGTCCATGGCGGGAATGCCCACCCAATGCGATTCCGGCGTTGGCAAAGCGGCTTCGGCGACTCGCCCATGCGGATCGAGCACGCGCACCGCGTTCGCACTCCACGGCCGATGCGCGGCGGGCGAACTCCCCAGCGCCTGCTTGAAACGCGCGTCGCGCACGGTGAAGTACTGCGCTCCGGGGTCGAAACTGCCGAAGGGGCTGTCGCAGCTCGCCATGCGACCGCCCACCGCGGCCTCCTTCTCCAGCACCGTCACGGTATGTCCAGCCTGGGTGAGGGTTCTCGCGCAGGCCAGGCCCGCGATACCCGCGCCGACCACGGCGATCTTTTTTGCTTGTTGAGTCATGTGCAGTTCATTGTGGCACGCATGCTCTTCGGTCAGCACGACTGCGCCGCACGAGCTACATTGCGAACATAGAACCGATTGTCTGAAAGCGCCCATGCTCACCCTTCGCAAATCCATGGAACGCGGTTACGCCGACCATGGCTGGCTGAAATCCTTCCACAGCTTCTCATTTGGCAGCTACCAGGATCCCCTTCACATGGGCTGGGGCAACCTGCGCGTGATCAACGAGGACCGCATCGCGCCGGGCACGGGCTTCGGCACGCACGGCCACCGTGACATGGAGATCATCAGCTACGTGCTGGAAGGCAATCTTGCGCACAAGGACACCATCGGCAACGTCAAGGGCATTCCACCCGGGGACGTGCAGCGCATGAGTGCGGGCACGGGCGTGCAGCACAGCGAGTTCAACCATGCGCCCACCGAGACCACGCATTTTCTGCAGATCTGGATCGAGCCCAACGTGACCGGCATCCCGGCCAGCTACGAGCAGAAAACATTTCCCGACAGCGAAAAGCGCGGACGCCTGCGCCTCGTCGCCTCGCCCGAGGGGGCTGAGGGTGCGGTTGTGATCCATGCCGACGCACGGGTGTACGCTGGCCTCTTCGATGGCGCCGAGAGCGCCGAGGTCGCGCTCGATCCAGTTCGTAAGGGCTATGTGCACGTCGTGCGGGGTGAGCTCGACGTGAACGGCAAGCGCCTGGCTGCAGGGGATGCAGCCATGCTGCAAGGCGAAAGCCGGGTGTCACTCTCGGCCGGCAAAGCTGCTGAGGTGCTGGTGTTCGACCTCGCCGATCACTGACCTTTTTTTCGACCCAACCCACAAGTAGCTTCCAATGCATCACAACAACACCGTTCAGGACACGTTGGCTCTCATCGGCCGCGTGCTGATCGCTTGGCTCTTCATTCCCGCGGGCTGGGGCAAGATCGCCGATTTCAGCGGCCTGGTTGGCTATATCGCCTCGCAAAACGTGCCGATGCCGCAAGTCGCCGGGGCGATCGCGATTGCGGCTGAACTCGGGCTCGGCTTGCTTTTACTTGTCGGCTGGCAGGCACGCTGGGCTGCTTTCGGGCTGGCGGTCTTCACCGCGGTCATCACGCCGATCTTTCATGGTTACTGGGCGATGCCCGAAGCGGAGCAGGTGATGCAGAAGCAGGCGTTCAACAAGAACGTCGCCGTGGTGGGCGGCCTGCTCGTGCTGGCGGCGTTTGGCGCCGGCCGATTCGCCCTGGACCGTCAGACGGGCAAGCATGCAAGAGGTGCCGCATGACCCGTGTTGCGGTTGTCTATCACTCCGGGTACGGCCACACGCAACGCATGGCCCAGGCTGTGGCGGAAGGCGCCAACGCGGAACTCGTCGCCATCGACGCAGATGGCAACTTGCCGGCTGGCGCATGGGAGCAGTTGAAGGCGGCCGATGCCATCATCTTCGGCACGCCAACCTATATGGGCAGCGTGAGCTGGCAGTTCAAAAAATTCGCCGATGCATCGTCCAAGGCCTGGTACGCCCAGGAATGGAAAGACAAGGTGGCGGCCGGCTTCACCAACAGCGCCGGGATGAATGGCGACAAGCAAGGCACGCTCACCACGCTCTTCACGCTAGCCATGCAGCACAGCATGATCTGGGTGAGCCAGGGCCTGATGCCGTCCAGCACCAAGGCGGCCCAGCGCGACGACATCAATTACCTCGTGTCGTACAGCGGGGCGATTGCGCAGACGCCTTCGGACGGCGGCGCCAACGACATGGCGCCGGGGGATCTTGAAACCGCCAAGATCTTCGGCAAACGGGTGGCGGAAATTGCAGCGCGATTGAAGGGCTGATCACGACCGAACACGAAGCAATTCCCGCGAAAGTGCACGCCGCCGGTTTTCAACACTTATGGCCACTGCCATGCGCCCATTATCGACAATGATCTTTGCGCGCTTTTTCGTTGCGGTTTTGCTGGTCTTCGCGCTGTGCCTGAACGGGCTGAAGGGGTTGGTCGCCCGACTGGAGGCGCCGGCACGGGCACTTGACGGCAACAAGCGGATCACGTTGGTTTGAGTTTTGCGATTGATCCGAATGACGCAACGCGGCGCCCGTAAAATGACGCCATGTTTGTTCACCTGCGCTTGCACACCGAGTTCTCCATCGCCGACGGCACCAACCGCGTTGACGAAACACTCAAGGTGGCCGCAGAAGACCACCAGCCTGCGCTGGCCATTACCGACCTCAACAATCTCTTCGGCGCAATCAAGTTCTACAAGGCCGCGCGCAGCAATGGTGTCAAACCGATCCTCGGCGCTGAAATTCTGCTGCAGGGCTTGGCCAAAGACCCGGCGATGCTGTCGCGCCTGGTGGTGCTGGTGCAAAACCTGCAGGGCTACCTCAACCTCTGTGAGCTCATTGCCCGTGCCTGGACCAAGAACGTCGTCAAGGCGCAGGGCGTGTGCAAGCTCGAGTGGTTGCGCGAGTTCGGCCAAGGCCTGATCGTGCTTTCGGGTGCGCAAGCCGGGCCGGTGGGCCAGGCGCTGGTGCAGGGCGATGAGCAGCGCGCGGCCGATGCCGCGTTGGAGCTGGCATCGATCTTTCCGCATCGCTTCTACGTCGAGTTGCAACGGGCTGGCCGGCCCGACGACGATGCCCATGTCGCAGCCGCGGTGCAGCTCGCGGTGCGGCTGAATCTTCCCGTGGTGGCAACGCACCCGGTGCAGTTCACGCGAGAAGACGACTATGAGGCGCATGAAGCCCGCGTTTGCATTTCCGATGGCGAAATCCTCGGCAACCCGCGGCGCGTGCGCCGTTTTACGCGCGAACAATACTTCAAGTCGCAAGCGGCGATGGAGCAGCTGTTCGCGGACGTGCCTTCTGCCGTGGCCAACACGCTGGAGATCGCGAAGCGCTGCAATCTGGTGCTGGAACTTAACAAGCCGAGATTGCCCGCTTATCCGACGCCCAACGGCATGCCGATCGAGGAATATTTTCGCTTCGCCTCGCACGAGGGCCTCAAAGAACGGATGCTGCGTCTCTATCCGGACCCGGCGCGCCGAGAACAGGAAATGCCGCGCTACGTAGAGCGGCTCGAGTTCGAGATCAAGACGATTTTGGGAATGGGATTTCCCGGCTACTTCCTGATCGTCGGTGACTTCATCAATTGGGCCAAGAACAACGGGTGCCCCGTGGGCCCGGGCCGCGGTTCGGGAGCCGGCTCGCTGGTGGCCTATGCGCTCAAGATCACCGACCTCGACCCGCTGGAATACAAGCTGCTGTTCGAGCGCTTCCTGAATCCGGAGCGGGTGTCCATGCCCGACTTCGACATCGATTTTTGTCAGGCCAACCGCGACCGCGTCATCGACTACGTCAAGGACAAGTACGGCAAGGATGCGGTGAGCCAGATCGCGACCTTCGGCACCATGGCAGCGCGGGCCGCAATTCGCGACGTCGGCCGTGTGCTCGATATGAGCTACACCTTTTGCGACGGCATCAGCAAACTGA